>PDUK01000128.1 GCA_006212115.1 Thalassolituus sp.
AAGCTTACCGGCGCCCGCAGGACCATCTGCACAGGCAGACCGCCACTGCCGGCGGGTAAAGGCGCAGGCTGAAACGCGGTAACGTAGGCACCGGTCACGCCAGAGCCTTGCGCATTGATCATGCCTTCCACCTCAGACGCTGACATCTGGCGGTTTTCCCAAGGAGTCATCACCACACCGCCGAAAGCGTTGTTTTGGCCATCAATGCCATTGGCAAAGAAACTGGCCTGGTAATCCGGCAGCTGGCGGTACAGTGCCTCAACCTGATCAACAGCACGTTCGGTGTAGTCGACATTGGCGTACTGCGGCGCTTTCACCGCCGTAAAGACATAGCCCTGATCTTCACCCGGAGCTAACTCTCGCTTGATTCCCATGAACAACACAACAATGCCAACCAGTACAGTGACGCACACCAGTAGTACTGCAGCGCGTGCCTGCATCACCATGCTCAAAAGTTTGCCGTAGCCATTGGCAAGGCCGGTCATTGTGCGGTCAATGCGTTGTGCGAGGCGTCCTTCTGACAAAGAACTATCAAGTAGCTTACTGCTCATCATCGGAGACAGTGTCAGGGCCACAATGCCAGAAACTATGACGGAGCCCGCCAGCGTAAAAGCAAACTCTTTAAACAAGGCGCCGGTCAGTCCGCCCATTAAGCCAATGGGTGCGTACACCGCCGCCAGCGTGACAGTCATACCGATCACCGGCCAGACAATTTCGCGCGCGCCGACTAAGGCCGCTTTGACCGGCGCCAGGCCCTCTTCAATATGGCGGTGTATGTTCTCAACAACGACGATGGCATCATCCACCACCAAGCCAATGGCAAGCACCATTGCTAACAGCGTCAGCAGATTAATCGAGAAGCCGAACATCAACATCAGTGCCGCTGTTGTTACCAGAGACAGCGGAATGGTGACAATCGGAATAATCACTGCACGGAATGAACCGAGAAAGAGAAAGATCACTAAAATTACAATCAACACAGCTTCAAGCAGAGTTTTAAATACCTCATCAATCGACGCATTTACGAAGCGTGCCATATCGAACACGTTAGTAATCTCCATGCCCGGCGGTGCTGTTTTTCGTAGTTCAGGCAGGAGTTCATTTACCCCGGCAACGATATCAAGTGGGTTTCCATCTGGCGTCGGTGTGATAGCGATCGACACCGCTTTCTCGCCACTGGCGTAGAAACTGGAGTTGTAGCTCTGGCCGCCCAATTCGACCGTTGCAACATCACTCAGGCGCACCAGGCTGTTGTTATCGCGCTTAATGACGAGATTGCGAAAATCGTCCAGAGTCCGTTTTTCCGTTACCGCCTGAATCGGCACGAGAATATCTTTACCACGCAACGCACCCGGCGCAGCCTGAACATTATTAGCACGTAACTGTTGGGTCAGGTCACCAGCGGTCAGGCCATAAGCAGCCAGCTTGACCGGGTCAATCCATAAGCGCATGGCATAGGTCTGGCCGCCATTAGCCGTCGCTGAAGCAACTCCCGGTACTGAAGTAATCAGTGGCTGCACGACACGGGTCACGTAATCGGTAATCTGAGGAATCGTCATATTGTCACTGACGAAAGTGACGTACTGTACTGCGGATACACCGTCGGTGATTTTTTCGATCTGCGGGTCAAACGCCCCTTCTGGCAGGCGGTATTTTACTTCCTGCACCTTTGCCAGCATTTCCGTCATGGTGCGGTCAGCGTCAGCATTCAATACCAGCTTGGCACGAATCACACTCAACCCCATGGTCGACTCAGATGTCAGATACTCAATACCACTAGCACTGGCAACAGCCTGCGCTATCGGGGTGGTAACAAAGCCTTGCATCACCTCCTGTGAGGCTCCCGGTGACTGGGTTGTCACGACAATCGTGGCGCTTTCCATTTGCGGGTACTGACGCACAGGTAACGAATTGGTGGCGGCAAGGCCAGTCAGCAGCATCAGAATGCTCAACGTCACCGATAAAATCGGGCGTTTAATAAAGAGATCAGTAAACGTCATTACTCACCTCCCTCAGCGCGCGCCTGTGTATTAGTGATCTGCACTTGCGCCCCCGGCTGAACCCGAAGTTGCCCTTCTCTGACGATAACGTCACCGGCGTTCAGCCCACTGCTGATAACAACGCTGTCGTCGATGCGTTCTTCAACAACGACCGAAACATATTCGGCCATACCAACGCCTTTGTCGTCAGGGTTACGCACGACGACAACGGTTTCGCCGTAGGCGGAAGTCAGAACGGCGGAGGCAGGTAATTGAATCGCATTTTTACTGACACCAAGGCTCAGCTCAACCTGCACATACATACCTGGCTGTAGTTGCGGTTTGGTGTTATCAAAGACGGCCTGAACCTGAATATTACGAGTGTCACGATTAACCCTCACCTCGGTTGCGCTGATGTCGGCGATCAGTGACGTATCTGAAGCGTCACTCGATTCACCCGTAAAGAAGCGCACCTGTTCAACGTCGGCAAGTAGCGCGCGCTGGTTTTGAGAAACATCAAAGTTCACAAACATTTTATCCATACGCGTCAACGTCGCTGCTGCCTCCCCCGGCATCACGTATTGACCCAGATTGATCTGACGAAGACCAATAACACCATCAAACGGAGCCACGATTCGCTTCTGACGAATACGCGCTTTCAACTGTGCCAGTACTGCCTGAGCTTCATCGTAATCAGCCTGGCGCTGCTGCAGTGTTTCTTCGGTCAAGGCTCGGGTTGGCGCCAGATTTTCAGCGCGCTGCAATTGACGGGAGGCAAAGCGGTTTCTGGCTTCTGCCGCTTTCAGGTCTGCTTCTTCAACCGAGGTATTCAAAGAAACCAGTACGTCCCCGGCCTTCACGTGCTGGCCTGCCTTGAAGTGAATAGCCGACACTTTGCCTGCGACTTCTGTGGTCAGCAGCACCTGCTGAACCGCCTGCAGTTCACCAGGAACAGCAAGCACCTTGTTGACAGGCCCAGCTGTGGCAGTCGTCGTGTTTACCGGAACGGGACCGGAGCCTCCCCAGCCTCCACTCTGAGTATTCGACTGTTTCCAGTACCACAGCCCAGCGCCCGTCGCGATAAGGATGAGCGCTACTGAAATAAGTGCTTTCACTCGCTTCCCGGCGGTGAGGTTCTGAGTTGTATTGTTCATCATCTTTCCTTCATCAGACAGATCAATCTTGCACATAAAGAGATGTCTGCTGATGAGCGCTGAGAGGTTCCCAGCCGGCGGACACCCTGATTCGTCCGGCCACTATATTTCCTCAAGTTAACTTGAGGTCAATACCTGAACACAAAGAAATTCCTACAGGGTAATACAGCCTGTTGCGCTGGAATCTGGCTTTGCGCCTGTGCTAAATTTCGCGGTTTTTGGGTTGCAACTAATGATCTGCGGTTTTGACTATGGCACCTCCAACTGCGCGATAGGCGTGCACAAGGAAGGGATGACTCATCTGCTACCCGTCGACGGTGATAAGACCTTTATGCCATCGGCACTCTACGCCATGGCGCGTGAGCTGATCACAGAACAAGTGAGCCACGGGCTATCCTCTGATCGCGACGAATTTATTGCACTGCGTAAAACCCAGTTGCAGATGGCACTCAGAGCACGCAACGAGTTGGACCTGCATGCGTATGACGATGTGATGTTTGTCGGTCATGCAGCCTTTCAGGAGTACTTTGCCGACCCGGAAGAAGGGTATTTTGTTAAGTCTCCTAAATCTTTTCTCGGAGCCAGTGGCCTGCGCCCGGAGTTTGTTGGTTTCTTCGAAGATATCGTCACCGCCATGATGCAGACCATCAAACAACGCGCCGAGCGTTCCACGGGAGAAAGCCTGACTAAGACCGTCATTGGACGTCCGGTTAATTTCCAGGGCTTAAACTCGGAAGAAAGTAATCGCCAAGCGCTGGCTATCCTCTCGACCGCAGCCAGACGCAGCGGTTTTACGGATGTTGAATTTCAGTTTGAACCCATCGCGGCAGGCTTAAGCTTTGAGCGTCGACTCGATGAAAATAAAACCGTTCTGGTGGTAGATATTGGTGGTGGCACCAGCGACTGCGCTGTAGTGCGCATGGGGCCGGATCACCTGAATAAAGACGACCGCAGTGCCGACTTTCTTGCCCACACTGGCGAGCGTGTCGGCGGCAACGACCTGGATATCCGCCTGGCCGCCGAGCAGCTGATGCCCTTATTTGGTATGCGCTCACCGTTAAAGAGCGGTAAGCCAATGCCGACTAAGACATTTATTGATGCGGTCTCAACCAACGATGTTTCGGCACTGACTCGCTTCAGCAGCCTGGAAACCGGCTTGTATCTGGAACAACTTCAGCGTGATTGTGCCGAGCCAGATGTAATCGGACGTCTGATAAAGCTACGTAAAAATAAACAGAGCCCACAGCTGGTGCG
>PDUK01000001.1 GCA_006212115.1 Thalassolituus sp.
GTTTTTCTTCGGGCACGGCTCCTTTGGGGGAATACCAGGCATAAGTATTCGCACTGAGTGCCGCAGATACGATTGCTGTGGCAAGTGTGAGGTAACGTGGCCGGTATGATCGAAGTCCTGTTGTCATTGTTTTTATCCTGGGCTGAAAATGGTCAGTCAGGTATAGGAGATCAGGTCTGAAAGGGCTGGTTAAATATGGCCAAAAATAAGGAAATAAAAGAAAAGGTATAAAACGTCCTAGCCGAAAAAAGCCACTCCGTAGAGTGGCCTTTTCTGTGAAGCAAAACTAACTGCTATTTTATGGTGATCGCGTCAATTCACCGCATCGAAACTGTTACTCAGCAGCTGCGGTCGCTGCATCGTCAATCTCATCCGCTACATCTTCAGCAGCATCTTCCGTTGCTTCACCAGCATCCTCTGCGGCAGAAGAAACTTTATCTGCTGCTTTTTCGGCTGCTGATTTATCGGTAAAGGTATTTTCGACTGCAGCAGCGGCTTCTTCTGCAGCATCCTCCGCTGCACGCATCGCGTCTTCCGCTTTGTCACCTGCCGCTTCGGCCATTTCTTCAGCTTCGGCTTTAGCTGTATCCGCCGTTTCTTTGGCCTGTTCACATCCTGCCAGTACCAGACCAAACATCAGAGTAAGCATTGCGAATGTAATACGTTTCATAATCATCTCCATAAGCTTTTATTTAATGAGCTTACATTAAATGACCAAGGCCAGACTACAAAGTTCCAACATCTGTAATTTTTCAAAAATCATTCGGTAAATTACTCTCAACTTCTCGACAGTAATCTCAGGCGATCTGTAAAAGATCGATTCTGGCTATCAGCAACCTCTGGACTGACCAGCTCGCCTCGATATACGTTCAACCCTGCTAATAAGTGCGGGTCCGACATCAATGCGGATTTGATACCGTGATCCGCTAAGGTAATGGCAAAAGGAAGCACAGCATTATTGAGCGCCAGCGTTGATGTTCGTGCAACCGCTCCCGGCATATTTGCTACACAGTAATGAACAACATTCTCTTCAATAAATACTGGGTTGTCGTGAGTGGTAATACGTGAAGATTCCGCACAGCCACCCTGATCAATAGCGACATCAACAATCACAGCACGTCGTTTCATACTGTTTAGGTGACTGTATTTAATCAGCTTGGGAGCGGAGGCTCCGGGCAGTAATACAGCACCAATCACCAAATCGGCTTTCGCCATGTAGTCGTCCAGCGCAGTGCGTGTCGAGTAAAGCGTACTGACACGATTACCGTACTGCTGATCCAGCTGACGCAGCCTTGGCATTGAGGTATCCATTATGGTGACATGTGCCCCCATTCCCACCGCAACCGACAGTGCGTTAGCACCAACGACGCCCGCTCCCAATACCAGAACTTCTGCAGCAGGCACTCCGCTGGCTCCAGCTAAAAGCACGCCGCGCCCACCGCCCTCCATTTCCAGACTGTGCGCCCCTGCCTGAACGGCCATACGCCCGGCTATCTCGGACATTGGTGCTAACAGGGGTAATCGCCCTTGCTCGTCTGTGACTGTCTCGTATGCGATACAGGTAGCGCCAGACGCAATAAGCGAGTCAGTTAAGTCATGGTCTGGTGCGAGATGAAGATAGGTGAACAAGGTATGCTCTGGCGTCAGCAGTGCCACTTCACTTGGCTGCGGCTCTTTCACCTTAATGATGAGCTCCGATTGTTCGAACACATCCTCAGCGGTAGGGCAGATCTGACCACCGCTATTCTGATACAAGTCATCCGTGAAGCCGATTGCCTCACCTGCGGTTGTCTCTACAAAAACCTCGTGCCCACGGTGAATCAGCTCGCGCACGCTGTCTGGGGTCAAGCCCACCCGGTACTCGTGATTCTTTGTTTCTTTTGGTACACCGATCTTCATACTGCACCTCGCCGTTTCTTTGATTACAGCTTAGCAATGAGTATCCAGTCAGGCCAACATGGCAAGTTCAGGTATTCTGGAGCGCGTACCGCAGTAACCGGGCAGTCATCCACTCTTTAAGCGTATCTGGCTTACTCAAGTTCATACGTTCCAGTTCTTTCACGGAAGCAGGCAAACCCGGTCTGCAGGCATGCCATACAGTACGGAAAAGGCCTGACTTGGTGCTGGTCTGATTTTTCAACCACTGCAAGGCTTTCACCAGATGTTGTTCGACGTCGGTAAAGTCACTGCCTAGTGGATAATCAGGCAGATGCCCCTCCGCCTTGAAACGTGACAGACTGTTGGCCAGAGTCTCTGCACGATTCTGGTTTTTGTACCGCGCCAATTGCGCTTCTTGATCAGGCCAGCTACTGGAAAGTTTGTTGGCGGCAACGGCTTCCTGGTGCAATTCGTCTATAGCGCTTCCCGCAGTGATACTGAGCATCCGCTTGATACACTCACTGTCGGACTGAAAGCGCAAATCTGCAATGCCGTATTCGGTCACATAGATATCGCGCAGGTGGCGGGGTATGGTCAGATTCGCCAATGACCATCGAATATTGCTCTGCGTGGCATCTTTATCCGGGCGAGCTGCTTTCATCATCAACACAGAGCGAGCGCCAGGTAGATCGGCCGCCATTGAAACAAAATTGTATTGCCCACCTACCCCGGATACCACACGACCGTCAGGCAAGGTTTCGGATACTGCCGAACCAAGCGGCGTAGCCATCATGCAAATATTCATAAATCGTGCATGCTGACGTTGTGTTTTTTCGAGCTCAAATTCCGGGTTTGCAATCGAATTTATGCGCCCAATACGATCCATCGCCAGTGTATTATTCTGACTACCCTGCTCTTTTATCCACTGATAAAAATCCGGAGATCCAAGATAAAACCCACCGCGAAGATAAACGCCTTCCCGATTTACTCTGGCGATATCTTCACTAGTGGCCGATTGATCATTAATCCTCGACATAACGGCCAGGTTATCAATCACACGGCGTTTCATGATGCCCTTTTCAACCAATATTCTGAATCCTTCATTCACCATTTCACTGCAACCGTAGACACCTTGTTTAAAAGGGTCTGTTCCGCCGAACTCTCTCACCAGAGGGGAGTCGGACAACGTTGGATTCAGCGCGTGAATGATGTCCTTGTACAGATCGTTTTGTGTGTGTCGCAATACGAGTGCATAGCAGAGTGCATCAGCGAGCGCTCCAATTCCGATCTGCAAGGTGCCACCGTCTTTTACTAATAACGATGCGTAAAAACCAATTGCATAATCAGCTGTGGAGACCAGCTGACGTGGCAAAGCGAAAAGCGTATCGTCCGTTGATTCAACAAGTACGGTACTATCAAAAAAGCCAGATGGTACAACAGCGCTGCCACCAACCCAGGGCAGATTCTGATCTATTTCGGCAACACAATACGGTCGCGATTTATTGGATTGTGCAATTCTATCCAACACGTCCTGAGTAAGATCGGTATTTGAAGATAACGACAGACTCCCGTTCTGGTCTGCAGCGACTCTCTGAAATACTAGGTTAATATCCTTCGTTGCCAGAGCATCCGCTACTTCGGTGTAATTCAGGCTATTGTAGTTTTGCTGGCCTTGCGATGAACGCAAATAGGCACCGGGCTGGGTATAAAACTCCTCCACATGAATATTTTCCGGAAGCCGGTCAGCAGCCATGTCATCCGCATATTTCAGCCGGGGAAAATCGGAACCGTAAAGGCGTTTCACGAAGGGAGTAATAAATCGCGACTCAAGGTCCGATGAGGCAGTAGGAGGATTGAGCGATAGCGCCGTAAAGATAGTAAGAGACAGATCACTCCGTGCGGCTACTTCATCGTACAGCGCGTTAATTAAACGGTTGGGCTTTCCTATTCCCAGAATGGTCGCAAGACGGATATCAGGGCCACAGGTTTCTATGACCTTTGATACTACTTCTGAGTAGATTTCTGAGTGTGTTTCTGGGCGGGCTTTTGACTGGGCCTCTGAGCCACCCTCAACACTACGCTGCATCGTATCCATACTTGATCAGACCCTCAAATGCTGGGCAAGTTCGAACTTACCCAGTACTTAGACAAGAGTTTTCATATCGAGCGGTACCTGTCCGCCCCTTCCTTCGAGCTTTGCCCCGGCTTTGTTTGGTATGGCCTTCGCCCTCAGCGACGTTTACGAGGTCCCGGTCGCTTACCGGCACCCACACTCCCTTTTGACTCGGTCTGTTTTCGCTGACCTGTTGGCTTTTTAGCTGAAACCGGCTTAGCTGCATTTGATTTGGCCGATGAGTTCCTGCCGGGCTTGTTTTTGGTGTTCGCACGCGCGCTCACATTGCCCGCACTCTTTTTAGGCTTAAAGCCCGGACGTTGTTGACGCTTATTTTCCACCTCGTCTTCGGCAGGAATCAGTGCATTAGGGCCGCTGCCGATCAGATCATGTCGACCAATACGTTTCAGCTCGGTGCGCAGTGCTGGCCAGCCACGAGAGTCGTGATAACGCAGGAAGGCTTTTTGTAAACGACGCTCTTCCATATTACGAGGGATGTGCATTTTCTGCGCTTTGTAGCTCATGCGCTGCAGTGGGTCTCGCTCAGAGTGATACATAGCTGTCGCCAGCGCCATCGGCGATGGGTAGAAGGTCTGTACCTGATCAACGCGGAATTTATTCCGTTTTAACCACAGTGCCAGATTCATCATATCTTTGGTTTCGGTGCCTGGGTGCGCCGCAATAAAGTACGGAATCAGATATTGCTCTTTGCCCGCCTCTTTCGAGAATTTATCAAACATTCTCTTAAAGGCATCGTACGTACCCATACCCGGTTTCATCATTTTGCTGAGCACGTTCATCTCTGTGTGCTCTGGTGCGATTTTCAGATACCCACCGACGTGGTGTGTTACAAGCTCGCGTACGTATTCTGGATCTTCTACCGCGAGGTCGTAGCGTAATCCTGACGCAATCGCGATCCGTTTAATGCCCGGTAAGGCTCTGGCCTTACGGTACAGATTGGTAGTGGCGCTATGATCCGTCTTCAGGTTTTTGCAGATACGGGGGAATACGCAGCTTAATCGACGGCAGTTCTTCAGTATGTCCATGCTCTTACAGTTAAGATGGTACATATTGGCTGTCGGGCCACCCAAATCTGAGATGGTGCCGGTGAATCCGGGTACTTTATCCCGGATCTGCTCAATCTCATCAATGACCGATTCCTCAGAGCGACTCTGAATCACACGTCCCTCGTGCTCTGTAATGGAGCAGAAGGTGCAACCACCGAAACAGCCGCGCATGATATTGACCGAGAACCGGATCATCTCATACGCGGGAATCTTGGCATCGCCATACGACGGGTGTGGCACGCGCTGGTACTGAAAGCCGAATACGCTGTCCATTTCGTCGGTTTCTAGCGGGATGGGTGGCGGATTCACCCAGATTTCTTTGGTTCCGTGCTTCTGAATCAGCGGTCTTGCGTTATAGGGGTTCGACTCCTGATGGAGGATACGCGATGCATGTGCATACAGAGCGCTGTCATTACGTACTTTCTCGAAGGAAGGCAGTCGAATGACGGTTTTCTCCGGATCAAGATCAGACCGACGGTGAAGCGGCATGGGCACGATCTTAACCGGCATGACATCGTCGTCTTCCCCTTCGGTTGCATCACCATTGGTGCTGCAGGTCATATTCTCCGTATCTTTCATTTCATACGGGTTTGGGATAGCGTCGATGCGCCCCGGCCAGTCAATTCGGGTCGAGTCCACTTCTGCCCAGCCTGCTGGGGTCGCGTCGCGGACAATGGTGGTCCCGCGAAGGTCAGTCATATCCGCAATCGCACGGCCCTGTGCAAGACCATGCGTCAGATCGACAATGGCACGCTCGGCGTTGCCGTATAAAAGAATGTCTGCCCCGGAATCAATCAGAACGGAGCGACGAACCTGATCGCTCCAATAGTCGTACTGTGCGATCCGACGCAATGAAGCCTCAATGCCACCAATCACAATAGGCACGTCTTTATACGCTTCGCGGCACTTCTGGGAATATACAATCACCGCCCTATCCGGGCGCTTACCCGGCTCGCCATGCGGCGTGTAAGCATCGTCAGAGCGGACCTTGAGATCGGCCGTGTAGCGGTTGATCATGGAATCCATGTTGCCCGCAGTAATGCCGAAGTAGAAGTTAGGCTTGCCCAGTGCGGTGAAGTCGTCAGGATTGTTCCAGTCTGGCTGAGCGATGATCCCCACCCGGAAGCCCTGAGATTCCAGCATGCGCCCCATAACAGCCATACCAAAGCTCGGGTGGTCGACGTAGGCATCACCGGTTACCAGAATGACGTCACAGGAGTCCCATCCCAACTGATCCATCTCGGCACGCGACATGGGTAAGAAAGGCGCTGTGCCGAAACATTCGGCCCAGTAGGGATAATGAGAAAACAGATGTTGTCCGTTAGGATTGAGGGACTGACTCATGGGTGACCGCGCTAACATAGGTGTAGGCGTGCATTATCTCAAAACGGCGGCAGCAAGTTAAGGCACCTGTATAAAGTACAGGTGCGAGGATCAGTCAGTGAACTTACGCTATTCGATCACTTGATCACGTTGAGGATTTCCCTGAACTCAGGGACACGACAACTGCCCACCAGCTCAAACAGGCACATTTCAACGCTGGTGAGACGTGCCCCGGCATCAACCATCCGATTCAGGCCGATCTCACGGTTCGCAGGCGTACGGGAAGACACACAGTCCGTCACCACCTCTACCTTGCGCCCCAGTTCAATCAAATCCCTTACCGTCTGATAGACACATATATGAGCCTCGAAACCCGCAACCAGCCAGGTATGCACCCCGCTCTCCTCAATTGCATCAACAAAGTCTGGTTCACCGCATGCACTGAAGGTGTACTTAGGGGTCGGCTTGTGTCCAGAGAGCAATGGCAGTAGCTCTTCAGAAGTGCTCCCCAACTTTTCGGGATTCTGCTCCAACCACACCACAGGGAGATCCAATGCTTTGGCTCCAGCAACCAGGCTCTTTAATGCCTCATGCATTGCCTCAGATTCGTGCATGATGCGTGCGAGCTTCCCTTGTACATCGATGATAATCAGGCCGGTGCGTTGGCGACTCAACATAAAAAATCCTTACATCACAATGAGTTACGAGTTGGGATATTCATTCTGCACCAGAGAATCAAGTATTCATAGCGGTCCGCACCAAAACAGGCCAAAGGTTAATTAGCATTTTGTGATATTAACTATCATCACAACTGATAGAAGCCTCGACAAAAAAAATTAACATTCTCTGTGAGGCCCATGATCGCTGGGCCGAGCAACTTATTTCAGCACCAGAATAAAAACTTGGCACGGCGATTGAATTAACCGATTCAGAACTTCAATGGCGAAGTTCGCGATTTTCAAATCAAGATTTACAAAGCAAAGGCGCTTTCAACACCTGCTACGAAGCAGCGATGTTGATGCGCCTTTTTTTGTGGTTTTTTAAGGGGAAGGAAATGCGAGGAATCAAGACACTGCGCCGCACATTTGTGAAAAGCGCACTGGTACTGGCAGCAGGTATGGCAACGATGTCAGCACCTCTGGCGTCGGCTGAAGAATATGCAGAGAAAGAGGAACTGAAGTTCGGTTTTATTAAACTGACTGACATGGCACCTCTCGCGGTTGCATACGAAAAAGGCTACTTCGAAGACGAAGGCCTGTACGTCACTCTGGAAGCTCAGGCGAACTGGAAAGTACTTCTGGACCGCGTAATTGACGGTCAGCTTGATGGCGCGCACATGCTTGCGGGACAGCCACTGGGTGCAACGATTGGTTTCGGTACTCAGGCACACATCATCACTGCTTTCAGCATGGACCTGAATGGTAACGGCATCACGGTATCAAACGATATCTGGAGCCAGATGAAGGAACACATTCCACACGAAGGCGGTAAGCCAGTACACCCAATTAAGGCAGATGCCCTGAAGCCAGTTGTTGAAAAATACAAGGCTGACGGCAAGCCATTTAATATGGGTATGGTATTCCCAGTATCTACGCACAACTATGAGCTTCGTTACTGGTTGGCATCTGGTGGTATCCACCCTGGTTACTACGCTCCTCACAAAGGCGACACCTCTGGTCAGATTGATGCAGACGCACTGCTCTCTGTAACGCCTCCACCGCAAATGCCTGCGACTATGGAAGCTGGCACTATTTACGGTTACTGCGTGGGCGAACCTTGGAACCAGCAGGCTGTATTTAAAGGTATTGGTGTACCGGTTATCACTGACTACGAAATCTGGAAAAACAACCCAGAAAAAGTATTTGGTGTAAGCAAAGGCTGGGCAGACAAATACCCAATCACCCACAAAAAAGTCGTAAAAGCGATGATTCGTGCTGCGGAATGGCTGGATGCGAACAACAACGCAAACCGTCCAGAAGCAGTGAAAATTCTGTCTAAACCACAGTACGTTGGTGCGGACTACGACGTAATCGCGAACTCTATGACAGGTACTTTCGAGTACGAAAAAGGCGACAAGCGTGAAGTACCAGACTTCAACGTATTCTTCCGCTACAACGCGACTTACCCGTACTACTCAGATGCTATCTGGTACCTCACTCAGATGCGTCGTTGGGGTCAGATCTCTGAAGAAAAATCAGACGACTGGTTCATGGAAACTGCTAAGAAAGTTTATCGCCCAGACATCTACGCCGAAGCAGCTAAAGAGCTGATTAAAGAAGGCAAGCTGGACGCGAAAGACTTCCCTGATTTTGCAACAGAAACTGGCTTCAAAGCACCACAAGCAGACTTCATCGATGGCATCGTTTACGACGGCACCAAGCCAAACGAATACCTGAAGAAGTTCAATATCGGCCTGAAAGGGTCTGACAAAATCTAATCAGACATTCTCTGATTATTGCTAAACGGAGGGTGAGATTTATCTCACCCTCCCACTGAAAATGGTCACTGGGCTCCGCCCTGACCGAAGGAGTTGTTATGAGTACTGCGCTGTCGAACATTGCCTGGATCTCGCCATTTATCAATATTGCTAAAGGCGAAGATGTTTCTGGAAATATCCAGACGATCATTAAAGCTACGGGTCTTCCTTTGGCTGGTCTGCTGGTTTTCCTACTGATCTGGCAAGCCGCCGCCAGTAATATTAATACCTCACTGGGACAATTCCCTGGACCCGGTGAAGTGATGACCCAGACGAAAGGTCTGTGGACTGAACACGTTGCTGAGCGAGAAAAAGCAACAGCCTTTTACGAGCGTCAGGAAAAGCGCAACGCCGCTCGGGTCGAAAAAGATCCAACCTACGTTCCTAAAATCCGCCCATATACGGGTAAACCGACATACATCGATCAGATTGGAACCAGTCTGGTGACTGTATTGAGTGGCTTCTTCCTGGCCTCTCTGATCGCCATTCCTTTTGGCATTGTTATTGGTCTGAGTGCAAACCTTTACAGCGCATTCAATCCGGTTATTCAGATATTCAAGCCTGTGTCTCCATTAGCATGGCTTCCGATTGTCACCATGGTTGTGTCCGCTCTCTACGTTAGTGACGATCCAATGGTGCCTAAATCATTCGTGACTTCCATGATCACTGTCATGCTGTGCTGCCTGTGGCCAACCGTAATCAACACCGCTGTCGGCGTCGCATCTATTCCAAAAGATCTGGTAAACGTAAGCCAGGTATTACGCCTCAGCTACATGGAACACGTTCGTAAAATTGTACTGCCATCATCCATTCCAATGGTATTCACCGGCCTGCGTCTGTCACTGGGTATCGCATGGATGGTACTGATCGCTGCAGAAATGCTGGCTCAGAACCCAGGACTCGGAAAGTTCGTATGGGATGAATTCCAGAACGGTTCATCCGATTCACTAGGCCGCATTATGGTTGCCGTCATTACTATTGGTCTGATTGGTTTCTTACTGGATCGCATGATGCTGACTGTTCAGCGCAAAGTGTCATGGGACAAGTCAGCGGCTACACGCTAAGCACGTACAGAATTGAGGATATTGATTATGAATCCATTACTTGAATTAACTGATGTTGGTATTGAATTCCCAACACCAAAAGGCTCTTTCTGTGCACTTCAGGGTGTCGACCTGAAAATCAAGAAAGGGGAATTTATCTCGCTGATCGGACACTCTGGTTGCGGTAAATCCACCGTACTGAATATTGTTGCCGGTCTTTATCAGGCAACCCAAGGTGGTGTTGTGCTAAGTGGTAAAGAAGTTAACGAGCCAGGTCCGGAACGTGCCGTTGTGTTCCAGAACCACTCTCTTCTGCCATGGCTGACCGCATACCAGAATGTAGAGCTCGCGGTAAAACGCGTGTTTAAGGGCAAAAAGTCCAAAGTAGAAATGCGTGAATGGATTGAGCACAACCTCGAACTGGTACACATGACTCACGCAATGCACAAACGCCCAGATGAAATTTCAGGCGGTATGAAACAGCGTGTGGGTATCGCCCGAGCTCTCTCCATGGAGCCTCAGGTTCTTCTGATGGATGAACCGTTCGGTGCACTGGATGCATTGACTCGTGCCCACCTGCAGGACTCACTGATGGAAATTCAGAAAGACCTGAATAACACCGTCATTATGATCACGCACGACGTCGATGAAGCAGTATTACTGTCCGACCGCATCGTGATGATGACCAATGGACCCGCCGCCACTATCGGCGAAATTATGGACGTTGAACTCGAGCGTCCACGAAACCGAATTCAACTTGCCGACGACCCGCAATACAACCGCTACCGTCAACAAGTTCTCAGTTTCCTGTATGAAAAACAGAGAAAACCGGATACCGATGCGCCCGCCAAGAAGGCTGCAAAGTCCGAGGAAATATCTGCAAAAAAGACTGAACAGGTTGCTTGACCTTTATACTAGAAACGGCTTCGAATTTAAGGAGAATGCCATGCAAGCTAAGAAAACGTTACTGGCGATTGCTTTGGGGACCGCTACTCTGGGTGCATCTGCATATGATACGGAGTACGGTAATGCGTACGCTGACATCAAGTTGCGTTACGAATATGCTGATCAGGATGACGTAAATGATAAGGACACCGCAACCGGTGTTATCGCTGACGCAGCCATTGGTTTCGAAACCAAAGATTACGAAGGCTTTAAAGTTTTAATCGAGCAAGAAGTAATCGCTGCACTAGTCGAAAACTACCGCACTCCTTGGGGAGACGGTGATGACGATTACGACGTCATTGCAGATCCGACAGGTAACGAATGGAACCGTGCTCAGGTCAGCTATAAAAAAGATGAGTTTGGTGCCGTTGTAGGTCGCCAGCGTATTATTCTGGACGATTCACGTTTCATTGGTAATGTTGGCTGGCGTGCGAACGAACAGACCTTTGACGCTGCGACTTTCACTTACGCAAAAGACGCACTGTCTGTTCATTATTCATTCCTGGATAAAGTTAATCAGATCAATGAAAATCAGCTTGACGTCTCCGACCACCTGATCAACGTCAGCTACAAAGTCGGTTCTGGCAAAGTCACCGGCTTCGCCTATCTGATGGACAAGGATGACGCAGAAGAAACGCGTGACACCTTAGGCGTCCGTTATGCAGGCAGCTCAATGGCAGGCGACACAAAAATCATATACTCCGGTAGCTTTGCAACACAGGCCACTGAAACTGCAACAAGTGACGCCGATACGACTTACCTCGCCCTTGAAGCGGGAGCCGTGGTTTCTGGAGTGACTCTGGCTCTGGGTAATGAAACGCTGGGTAGCGACGATGGCAACGCTGCCTTCGCATTCCCATACGGCACCAACCATAAGTTCAACGGCTGGTCTGATGCCTATCTCGGTGGCGCTGGCGGCAACGGCCTTAGCGATACATATGTTAAAGCGGCTAGTGTTGTTTCTGGGGTGAAGCTGGTTGGTTTCTATCACACCTTCTCACCAGTAGAGGGGGATGCAGAACTCGGAAGTGAATTCGACCTGCTGGCTGTTAAAAAGATCGATAAGACCTTTACTGTTGGCGCAAAGGCAGCAGTATTCTCTGGCAGCGATATCAAACCAGACACTACGAGAATGTGGGCTTGGGTACAGGCGAAATTCTGATCCAACCTTGCTATACTAAGCGGCTCCTTATGGGCCGCTTTTTTCGTTTATGGCCCCCGGTTAATCGCCCATGAAAGTTAGCGAAAGGTGGTGTTGGCAGTGACAATGAAGAAACTGGTCATTATCGGTAATGGCATGGCTGCGAATCGCATTCTCGAAGGACTGGCTGACGATCATCCCTATGACAGCATAACGGTCCTCGGCGATGAAACAGTCCCCCACTACAATCGCATTATGCTATCCCCCCTCCTGGCACAAGAAACCACTCTCGCTGCGATTACTCCACACGACACCCCCTGGTACGAACAGCACAACATGGCTGTAGTACTTGGCGACCCAGCCAAATCGGTAAATGCCGAGCAACGCAAAGTCACAACCGAATCGGGTGCAGAGTACGACTACGACAGGCTCGTTTTTGCCACTGGCAGCCGGTCGTTCATTCCTCCCGTAAAAGGCGCAGACCATCCGGATGTCATCGGTTTCAGGACAATGACTGACGTCGATAAAATGGAAGAAAAGCTGAGTGGTTTACAGCATGCGACTGTTATTGGTGCTGGTTTGTTAGGTGTTGAGGCCGCTGTCGGACTGAAGCTACGTGGCGTCGATGTTACACTGATACACCGTAATCCGGTTCTGATGAATCGACAGCTGGATGACAAGGCCTCGGCAATCTTACAAGACGCCTTGGAAGCTCGGGGGATTGAGGTGATAACCGGGGTGAACCCTGAAGAAGTCATCAGTAACGAACAGGGCATCGAGGCAATTTCATTCGCAACGGCGGATACTCTTAAGAAAAGAAATACTCAGCTGGTTATTTTTGCGACTGGCATCCTTCCGAATAAAGAACTGGCGGAGTCTGCTCAGTTTGATACGAATCGCGGAATCTGCGTGAACGATCGAATGCAAGCCTCCTCCGAAGGAGTGTTCGCGCTCGGCGAGTGCTGCGAATTTGCAGGCCAGACCTATGGTCTTGTTGCCCCAATATGGGATCAGGCAAATGTTGTCATCGAACAACTGAAACACACTGGTCAGGCATCAACCGAGGCGCACTATATCGAACGCTCTCATCTCACCAAACTCAAAGTATCAGGACTTGATATTCACAGCATTGGTGAATACATCGCACCGGAAGGTGCAGAAACTCTAAGTTTTGAAGATCCCGACCAGGGTTTATATAAGAAGATCATTATTCAGAATGATCGGGTCATCGGCGCGCTCTGCATCGGTGACGTTAACGACAGTAACTGGTATTACCAGTTACTGGAAGAACAACAGGATATTACTCCAATCCGGGATATGCTGATGTTCGGCGAAGCCTACTGCTCCGACGCAGATTGACTACCCTTCACTGATCAGACCAGACCGCGAATTCGTTGCCACTCGGCTCTGTAAAATGAAAGCGCCGACCTCCGGGAAATTCAAAAATAGGACGAACAATCTCGCCACCCGCCGCCGTAATTTTTGACATGGTATTTTCAATATTACGACTGTAGAACACCAACAAGGCCCCTCCTCTCGATGGGTCAGATGCCAGTGACGCCTGATAAAACCCACCCATAATGCCTTGATGATCAAATGCCGTATACGCCTCACCGTAGTCGGTAAATGTCCAGTTAAATACCCGATTAAAAAATGCCTTAGTCGCATCCAGATCCCGAGCAGCAAACTCAACGTAATCCAATTTTTCGTGTTTCATACCGCAGTCCTTTATTTCAGTGCTTTATGTATACATCACTGAGACAGCAGTAACCAGCTCTGAATAATAACAATAACAAGCAAGACGCCCGATACGACAGGCCAGACTTTCTCTGGGTGGCGAGCCATAAGCGGTTTGTGCGCATGAGCGCCAATCAAAGCCGGGTTAGGTTTCGTCAGGTCTGACCAGAACTCAGAGTAGGCACCGTGACGTAGATGAATATCCGGGTGACACGCTTTTTCTATCGCTAAGTCCAACCACAAAGGAATATCCGATCTGTGTTCCCGAAGCGGCTGATATTTCCACTGAGACGTCGACTTTGCTCCGCTGCGGTGTACCTTCTCCATTTTAAAAGGCTGCGCACCGGACAGCATCTCGTACACCATCACACCCAACGAGAATAAATCGCTCTGCATGGTAGCGACACCATCAATCACGTATTCCGGTGCGATATAGTTCACTGAGCCTACGGGGCAATCCTCATCGATTGGGCTCGCCACTTCTGATAGCCCTTTTACCAGAACAGTACCAAAGTCGATCAGTTTGACTTGTCCCTGAGCTGTGATCATCACATTCTCTGGCTTCAGATCACGGTGAATCATACCCATACGCTGGAAGGCCCGAAGGCCAAGAACAATCTGCTCGATAATAACCCGGACTTCGCTCAGGTCCGCCATCGGGTGGTCATTGATCCATTGACGTAGTGACTCGCCCTCGACGAGTTCACAGATGTGATACATAAATCGACCATGCGCTTCAGGCGGCATAATTTTCATCACATTAGGATGATCAATGCGCGCACCAGCCCATTGCTCCCGAACAAACCCTTCGAGATAAACCAGATCTTCTTCGAAATTAAGTGACGGCGCTTTCAGCACATAGCGCTTTTTGTCACGACGATTAAGAACACGATATAAATGGCTGCGTGTTCCTGAATAGAGGATCTGCTCAACCTCAAAATGATCAATGCAATCGCCAACATTCAGAACGGGCGGAATAACCCGCTCAGTAAGCACCCTGTGCGCTTCATCAATATTCTGTTCAGGTAACGATTCGACACGAACGATAACCGCCGTGAGGTTATCATCACTGCCTGCTTCCAGTGCAGCATCAACCAGTGAGCGTGCGCACTTCTCAAACAACGTCTGATTGCGATCCTCACTGATATTTTCCAGCAGAACATCGCGAAGTCGTTTGTCGGTTAAGACTCCGTGCACGCCGTCGGTAGTCAGCAACAAGATATCGCCTTCTTCCAGAGGCTGACACAAGTAGTCCACCTCCAGATGAGTATCCATCCCGAGCGCACGACTGAGATATTCTTTTCCTTGCCCGTATTGGTGGGTGTGGTCCCTGGTCAGGCACTCAAGAGAGGTGCCACGCAAACGATAAATACGTGAATCACCAGCGTGAAACGCATGCAACGTACTGGATTTAAGAACAATCGATGAAAATGTTGTAACCAGAGAATTATGACGTGCACTCGCCTGCTGCCCGTGATGATACAACCAGGAATTCAATGAGCTGAGTACCTTGCCCGCGGCCGTTTTTACGTCCCAACTGTCTGGCGTACTGTAATAGTCGTTCAGAAAATGCGTCACGCTCGTCACACTGGCTTGCTGAGCATTCTCACTGCAGCTCACACCATCAGCAATACAACAAGCGATACCCTTGTAACGAGCACTGCTTGCAGAGGGCTGCCAGGCGGCAAAGGCGTCCTGATTCTCAGGCTTGGTACCTGCGGTGCTGTAGCCTCCGAAGGTGATCTCGAGACTGGTGTTGCTATCGTTTAGTGCCATGTATTTTCACCCATAAAAAAAGTGGCCGAAGCCACTTTTTTCATCACTGTTTATCGCTGTTGCAATCAGCTCACGCTGATCATCTCAACTGATCCGTCTTCACGGACTTCAGCGATGTGGCCTTTTGGTTCTTCCATGAACAGCAGAGTGATAAATCCTACTACGGCCGTTGCCGCGATGACCATAAAGAATACGGAATAATCGACAAACGACAGCACTGTCAGATAAGTAACCGCACCCACGTTACCGTACGCACCAGTCATACCGGCAATCTGACCTGTCAGACGTCGCTTGATCAGAGGAACCGCAGCGAATACCGCACCTTCGCCAGACTGCACGAAGAAGGAACAAGCCATTGCTGCAACTACTGCAAGCCATAGCGGCCAGCTGCTGTCGACCAGAGACATTACGAAGTAACCTACTGCCAGACCTGCAGTCAGAATCAGCAGGGTCGACTTACGTCCAAACTTATCAGACAACCAGCCGCCACCAGGACGAGACATCAGGTTCATAAAGGCATACGCAGAGGCAACCATACCCGCCATTACAGGATCAAGAGTGAAGGTTTCGGCGAAGAACAGTGGCAGCATAGAGACAACCGCCAGCTCTGAACCGAATGTTGCGAAATACAGTACGTTCAGAACAGCAACCTGCTTGAATTTGTACTGGTGCATTTCTGGTACAGGCTTTTCAAAGATCTCTTTGTTCACCTTCCATACCTGACTCACTTCGTAGACGAACAGCAAAGCGAGGCCGATATAACAGAAGATCGCGGTCGTTTCCGACAGCAAGCCAACGCCGTTTGGAGACAGCTTCCAGGTCAGCAGTGCAAGCGCTGCGTACATAGGAATCTTCATAAAAAGCAGGAAGAAGAAATCGCCCTTACTGGTTACTTCCATCGCACCGATATTTTTTGGTTTGAAGTAAGTAGAACCTTTTGGCGTGTCCGAAACGTTCATGTAGTACACGACGCTGAACAGCAGACTCATCACACCTGTGACAGCAATGGCATAGCGCCAGCCGTCTTCACCACCAAACCACAGAGCAACTGCTGGTAGCGTAAAGGCTGCTGCGGCAGAACCGAAGTTACCCCAGCCACCATAAATACCTTCGGCTGTTCCCAGCTCATTCGCAGGGAACCATTCACTTACCATACGAATACCGATCACGAAACCAGCACCGATGAAACCAAGCATAAAGCGCGCTACCGCGGCTTGAACAAAGCTGTCGGCAAACGCGAACATAAAGCATGGAATCGAACAGATCGCCAGCAAGCTGGAATAAACAACGCGCGGACCAAAGCGGTCCGTCAACATCCCAATAACAACACGCGCAGGAATTGTCAGAGCAACATTCAGAATCAACAGAGTCTTCACTTCAGACGTTTCAAGGCCAAGACTGTTGGCAATCGCCATCAGCAGAGGCGCGTGGTTAAACCAGACTACAAAGGTGATAAAAAATGCAATCCAGCTTAAGTGAAGAACTTTCATCTTTCCGGTAAATGAAAAGATATTAAATTTTTCAGAGGTCATAAAAGGCCTGTTTATCGTTTCTAATCAAGTTAAGTTAATTGGGATAGTGATATAGCGATTACGCCGTGACCGCAGAAGTAATCTGTACCACACCGTTCTCAACGCGAACGGGGAAATACTCTACGGAAACGTTATCATCTTCGAGGCACTCGCCATTGCTCAGGTCGAAATGTTGCTTGTACAAAGGTGAAGCAACCACTGGGCGCTCACCAATCGAACCAACAATGCCGCGCGACAATACGTTCGCCTTTCCGAACGGGTCGTAATTACTGATCGCGTAAATCGTTTCACCGTCACCGTATCGGAATACGGCAACCTGCTTTCCTTCTACCAGTGCACAAACGCCCGTGTCGGGTACCAAATCGCTCAGTGCGCAAACATTAGTCCAGTCAGTCATTCTTCTCTCTCCTGCCCGCTGTAATCACTGCGGGCAAATCAATATGGGGTCGGTTAGCGTTTTTCGTTCAGTTCAACCAGCTCAATACGCTCCAGCTCTGTCGCAGGGCGTCGCTGACCACGTTCACGCACGTAGAGAAGGTTGTTGTCTTCTTCCGCAGCGTTAATGAAGTGACTGAAACGCTTGAGTTTCTCTGGTGACTCGACCGTTGTTTTCCATTCGCACTGATAGGTTGATACAACGCGTGTCATGTCGTTTTCGAGCTCATCGCATACGCCGAGCTTGTCGTCGATAACGACTTCTTTCAGGTAATCCAGACCACCTTCCAGGTTTTCCATCCATACGGAGGTTCTCTGGAGCTTATCGGCAGTGCGTACGTAGAACATCAATACGCGGTCGATATACTTGATAAGTGTGTCGTCATCCAGTTCGGTCGCAAACAGATCAGCATGACGAGGACGCATACCACCGTTACCACATACATAGAGACTCCAGCCGGTCTCGGTAGCAATAACACCGATATCCTTCGACTGTGCTTCTGCACACTCACGAGTACAACCGGATACTGCAAACTTAATTTTGTGAGGTGAACGCAGGCCTTTGTAGCGGTTCTCCAGTGCGATTGCCATCGACACTGAGTCCAGTACCCCGTAACGACACCAGGTACTGCCCACACAGGATTTCACTGTACGCAGAGACTTACCGTATGCGTGGCCTGTTTCTAAACCAGCAGCAATCAGTTTTTCCCAGATTTTCGGTAGTTCGTGCAGCTGAGCACCAAATAAATCGATACGCTGACCACCGGTGATCTTGGTATAAAGATCAAATTCTTTTGCCACTTCGCCAATCGCAATCAGCTTATCAGGCGTAATTTCACCACCCGGTACACGAGGAACAACCGAGTAAGTACCATCCTTCTGCATATTGCCGAGGAAGATATCGTTGGTGTCCTGCAGCGGCATCAGGTCGTCTTTCAGAACGTATTCGTTATTGAATGACGCCAGAATAGAACCAATGGTTGGCTTACAGATTTCACAGCCATGACCTTTACCGTGCCCTTCTACGACCTCTTTGAAGGTTGAGTAGCCTTTCACACGAATAATGTCAGCCAGTTCAACACGGGTATAAGCAAAGTGCTCACAGATGTCGTTATTGACTTCAACACCCAAAGACTCAAGTTCAGCATCCATGACCTGCTTGGTCAGAGCGGCACAACCACCACAACCGGTCGCCGCTTTAGTCGCGTCTTTAACGTCACCCATAGTGCAGCAACCACCTTGGACGGCCGCGGCAATATCACCCTTGCTAACGTCGAAGCATGAACAGATCTGGGCAGTATCCGGAAGTGCAGACACACCAAGACCAACCGGCTCTTCGTCACCCATCGCTGGCAGAATCAGGCTCGCTGGATTCCCGGGAATATCCATGTCGTTCAGCATCAGCTGCAGCAGAGTACCGTATGCTTCGGTATCACCAACCAACACGGCACCAAGCAGTTTCTTACCATCGGCAGAAACAATCAGGCGCTTATAAACTTCTTCAATATCGTCGCTAAATACAAAGGACTGTGCACCAGCAGTGCGAGCGTGTGCATCGCCGATGGATGCTACATCAACACCCAGCAGCTTAAGCTTGGTGCTCATATCCGCACCTTCAAACGAGAGCGCAGGGGTTTCAAGCTTAACCAAAGTATCAGTAATGTGGTTCGCGACCACTTTGGCCATCTGGTAGCCCGGAGCAACGAGGCCGTAAATCATGCCGCCCCACAGCGCGCATTCACCGATCGCGTAAATATCTTCTGCAGAGGTCTGGCAGTAATCGTTTACAACGATGCCGCCTCGTGGGCCGATATCAATGCCAAATTCTCTGGCCAGTTCATCCTGAGGACGAATACCAGCAGAGAAGAGAATCATGTCTGTTTCGAGGAAAGAACCGTCTGCGAAGTTCATGCGGTAGCGGCATTCTTCACCCGCGACGATTTCTGTTGTGTTCTTTTCGGTATGAACACTCACGCCGAGTGCTTCAATTTTGCGACGCAGCAGCTTGCCGCCGCCTTCGTCGAGCTGAACAGCCATCAAGCGCGGTGCAAATTCGACAACGTGGGTTTCGAGGCCAGCTGCCTTGAGTGCGTTAGCCGCTTCCAGACCAAGGAGACCACCACCAACAACAACACCGGTTTTAGACACTTTTGCAGAGGCAGTGATATCTTCCAGGTCTTCAATCGTTCTGTAGACGAGACAGTGTTCCTGATCTTTTCCGGGAATAGGTGGTACAAACGGGTAGGAACCTGTTGCCAGGATCAGCTTATCGTAACCTTCAATACGTCCAGATGAGGTCGTGATGGTCTTGCTGTCTGCATCAATGCTAACGACCTTCTCATTCTTCAGGTAGGTAATGCCGGAATCGTCGTACTCAGCTTCTGTCGTCAGAGCAAGGTCATCAGCCGTCGCTCCGGAAAAGTATTTGCTGAGTTGAACCCGGTCGTAGGCCAGGCGTGGCTCTTCTGAAAAGGTAATTAATTCAAATTCCGATGCGTGCTCGGATTCTGCCATTGTGGCAAGGAAGTTGTGGCCAACCATACCGTTGCCTACAACAATAATGCGCTTCTTACTCATGGCGATGACTCTCTCTTATCTGGACATTCTAAGGTGTCTCCTTAATAAGTGCGTCGTTGCTCTACTGAGTCCCACGCCGTTGCAGCAAACAGTATCGAGAGTGGTATAGCAACAAGAGTGCCAATATCTACATTCTGTCCAATCAGCCCACAGCCAGTGCGGTTGCCAGTTGTTCAATGCTACTTCCCGGCGGCCGGCAGTAGCATAAATGCAACAAAAGTGTGCCTTCAGCCGATCACCCGCACCACAAAATAGCAGCCGTCAGTTCAGGGGGAGCCTAGACGAAATTAATTCTTATTCAGAACCAAGCCAGAGTGTAAGATGTCCGGATTCGTCCACGCCAGTAATCATCGACCTTCCGCCGTGCGTATCAGAAAGTATTCCTCTGGCTCACAAAGTTGGCATTGTTCTTGTAAGACAGTTAACAAGACCTTGTGCATTGGCAGGAAGCCAACTTCAGCGGTCCAGACACCAGTGTTGGTGTCGTTGTTTTGTGTTGTGTTTATGAGCATTGGCGCTCGCAGGTTTCCTGCGGGCGTTTTTTTTTGCCATAAGAATGATTTAAAAGATCTGACGTGATCAGACAAAAAGATAACCGGGTTTTGCCATGAGAGATCAAGAATTAAAGGTACAGACAACCTGCCCCTATTGCGGGGTTGGATGTGGTGTCGATATTTCCGGCACTCCTGATGAGGTAGCGCCTGTTGCGGGTATGAAAACGCACCCCGCTAATTTTGGTCGTCTCTGCGTGAAAGGCTCTGCGCTGCATAATACGCTGGGGCCTGACGATCGATTGTTGCACCCTACTCTGAATGGCAGCCAGACCAGTTGGGACGTCGCCCTTAATCTGGTTGCCGATAAAATACGCCAGGTTATCTCTACACACGGCCCTGACTCCGTTGCATTTTATGGGTCTGGTCAGCTGCTTACCGAAGACTATTACGTTGCCAATAAACTGATGAAAGGATTTATTGGCAGTGCCAACATGGATACCAACTCGCGTCTTTGCATGGCATCTGCAGTTGCATCTTACAAACGCTCTATTGGATCTGATACCGTACCCGGCTGCTACGAAGATCTAGAGCAGGCTGACCTCCTCGTACTTACGGGCAGTAATGCCGCCTGGGCACATCCCATTCTTTTCCAACGTATGACGGCAGCGAAAAAAGCGCGCCCGGAAATGAAAGTGGTCGTGATTGATCCCCGTAAAACCGCGACCTGCGACCTTGCGGATCTACACCTGCCGATTAAGCCGGGTTCAGATACAACTCTGTTCAACGCATTGCTTACATACCTTCATCAGCAAGACGCGCTTGATAACGAGTTTATTGCAAACTGTTCAGAAAATATTGAAGCGGCGCTGGAAGCAGCGTCCGGCGCTGCCCGTGATTTTGCAGAACTGGCTGCAATTACAGATGTACCCGAACAGGATCTGGAAACGTTTTTCACCTGGTTTAAAGATACACCAAAAACAGTATCGTTCTACTCGCAAGGCGTAAACCAGAGTGTTGACGGTACCGATAAAGCGAACAGCATTGTCAATCTTCACCTTGCTACCGGAAGAATCGGCAAACCAGGCGCATGTCCTTTTTCCATTACCGGACAACCAAATGCGATGGGCGGACGTGAAGTGGGTGGCCTCGCTAACCAGCTGGCTGCCCATATGGATTTTTCACCTGCAGACAGAGATCGCGTACGTCGCTTCTGGAACTCACCCGCTGTGGCAGAAAAGCCCGGATTAAAGGCAGTTGATCTATTCAGCGAAGTAAAAAGTGGAAAAATCAAATTCCTCTGGGTCATGTCAACCAACCCATTAGTCAGCATGCCAGATGCCGATGATGTGAAAGAAGCCATGAAACACTGCGAGCTGGTAGTAGTATCAGACTGCATGGCAAATACAGATACCACGGCTGCTGCGCATGTTTTATTGCCAGCCGCCAGTTGGGGCGAGAAAAATGGCACGGTGACGAACTCGGAGCGTCGTATTTCGCGTCAGCGTGGATTTTTACCTTCACCCGGTGAAGCGCGCCCGGATTGGTGGATAATTTCCCAGGTTGCGCAGCGCATGGGGTACGAAGAAGAATTTTCTTACGATCACCCTTCTCAGATTTTCGATGAGCATGCACGCCTGTCATCCTTCGAGAATAACGGCAGTCGAGACTTTGATTTATCTGGTCTGGTTGGTATGTCGCAGGATCAGTACGACGCGCTAGCGCCTATTCAGTGGCCCGTTAACGAAGAATATCCAGAGGGACGAGCGCGCTTTTATGATGATGGTCGCTTCTACACTGCGAGTCAGAAAGCGAAGTTTATTCCGGTATCAGCCGAAACGCCTGTACGCAAGGACAGTACCTCAAGCGATACGTTAAATATGAATACCGGTCGGGTGCGCGATCACTGGCACACCATGACAAGAACGGCAAAAGCAGCCGTACTGGCGCGTCATATTGCCGAACCTTATGCAGACTTCCACCCTGAAGATGCAATGCGCCTCGGTATTCGCGATAACAAGTTAGTCCGTATCTTTAACGACCGTGGCCAGATAGTGGTCAGGGCGCAAGTCCGCACGGATCAGGCTCAGCGCAAAGGCGAAGTATTTGTGCCAATGCACTGGACCAGCCGCTATGCCAGTCAGGCGAGAATGGGTGCCCTGATCAATAAAGATAATGATCCGATATCCGGTCAACCGGCATTAAAAATGTCGGATGTTCAGGCTGAAGCCTATCCGACTCAGTGGGAAGGTTTTCTCCTTACCGCCCGCGACCTTGGACCATTGGATACTGACTACTGGGTTTATAACGTCACCGACTCAGCGCATATGTATGAGATATCGGGTCAGAGTGATCCTGTCGAGTTCATGGCGTCCGTACGAAATAAATTCGCAGCAAACAAATGGCTGATGTTCAGTGATCCGGCCAATCTACATTATCGCTTGTGCCTGATCGAAGACGACAAGCTCCAGGCGGTACTGTTTGTACATAAAGAATACGACTTCAGTAGCCGACAGTGGCTGATTGATACATTCGCGCAGGATGAATTATCCATGCAGGATCGCCGAGCCATTCTTGCCGGCCGTCCACTAGGTAAACAGGAAGACAAGGGCGCCATTATTTGCTCGTGTTTCCAGGTAGGCGAAAACAGCATTAAAGAAGCCATAGCCGGTGGCTGTGGCAGTGCCGAAGAACTGGGTAAGTCACTGAAGTGCGGAACAAACTGTGGCTCATGCATCCCGGAACTGAAGTCACTGATTGCAAAATACCAGCCCGCAGAGGCTGTGGAGTAAAGACGATGAAAGAGACAACAAAGCAACCAGGAAAAGTATGGCTGGTCGGCGGTGGCCCCGGAGATCCGGAACTGCTCACGGTGAAAGCGATGCGCGTACTGAGCCAGGCAGATATCGTTCTTTATGACAGCCTGATCTCTGATGACATTCTCGATATGCTGCCGCAAAAATGCACCCGAATTCATGTCGGAAAGCGCTGTGGCGCACACAAAATGACTCAGGTCGACATTCAGAAATTACTCCTGACCAGTGCACGTAAATACAACCGTGTTGTGCGCCTGAAAGGTGGCGACCCATTTATTTTTGGTCGCGGCGGCGAAGAGCTGGAATACCTTCAGCGTTTTGGTATTGAAGTTGAAGTTGTACCCGGTATCACTGCTGCCGCTGGCTGTGCCGCTGCAGCAAAAATTCCGCTGACTCATCGTCAATACGGTAATGCACTGATGATGGACAGTGGACGTAGCCAGTTTGGTGAGTACCAGAAAAGTCATAATCCAACACGCGTATTCTACATGGGCGTTCGTCAGGCTGGGATGATTACCGCCAGCCTGCTAGAGGAAGGCCTCGCGGATTCAACCCCCGTGGCCTTGATCGCCAATGGCACGCTCCCTAATCAGGAAGTACATACTGGTGTGTTGATGGATTTACCCTTTTTAGCCGAACGATATTCAGGTGCAGGCCCTGCTCTGATTGTCGTTGGTGAAGTCGCAGCGTTTGCGGCTAAAAACCAGGTTCAGGCACACGGCGAAGCCGTTGCTTGATCACGCCGGCCTCACACGCCGGAATCCCAAGTAAGCTGTTGGTCCAATGCTGAAAAGCGATCTTTAGGACTCGCCCCGCGCCAAACGGCCCGGGGCTTTTTTTTTGCTTTCTGATTTATTCGAACACTGTTTACTGTGTCGATCAGTCTGTTCGATAAACAAATAGATCAATATCAATTCTGGCTTGTCTTAATAATCTTAGTCAGCTCGCAACACTTCCAGAAGCGGTATCCTATGAAACTCAACCTTCCCCTCCTCGCGCTCGCATTGGGTGCGTTTGGCATTGGCGTCACTGAATTTTCACCTATGGGGATGCTGTCCGTCATAGCCGGTGATCTCGACGTATCTATCCCCACAGCAGGCGTTCTTATCAGTGCCTATGCATTCGGTGTCGTCATAGGTGCACCCATAATGACACTGGGGTTCGCTAGAATGTCGCGGCGGAATCTGTTGTTGTTATCCATGTCTATTTTCACCGTCGGTAACCTGATTTCTGCTATCGCAGACAGTTACAGCAGTCTTCTACTTGGACGTATTATTACGTCCTTCAATCACGGGGCCTTTTTTGGCATCGGAGCGGTGGTCGCCACTCAACTTGTGCCACCGGAAAAACAGGCCAGCGCGGTTGCCGCAATGTTCTCAGGTCTGACGATCGCCAATATAGGCGGGGTTCCACTGGCGACTTACGTCAGTGAAGTCATGGGCTGGCGAACAGCGTTTATGGGCATGACCATTATCGGAGTCGCGACCCTGATTGCGTTACGTCTGTCTTTGCCCCGGCTGGAAGCAGACACCAGCGGCAGCATTAAGAACGAGCTCAAGGTGCTGACCAAGGGCTCTGTTTTGTTCGCACTATTGCTTACCGTGGTCGGCTCGAGCTCAATGTTCACCGTTTTCAGTTACATCTCGCCTATCCTCCTCGAGGAGACAAAAGCGGACGCCCTGTTCGTTTCCAGCATGCTGGTTCTGTATGGGTTAGGGTTAGCGGCGGGTAATTGGCTGGCAGGTCGGTATGCCGACCGAAATCTTCTGGGCACATTGGTCATATCAATGGCAGCCACAATGATACTACTGGTGATCTTTGCAGCGACCATGCAAGTGATCTGGGTGATACCTGTACTGATATTTCTATGGGGGATCAGTAGCTTTGCCGTCGTTCCGCCACTTCAGGCACTGGTGGTCTCTGAAGCAAAGGGAGCCCCAAACCTGGCTTCTTCAATGAATATTGCCGCGTTCAATCTTGGTAATGCGTCGGGCGCAGCCCTGGGCGGTAGCGTTATCTACCTTGGCTGGGGCCTGCCTGCAGTGGCACTGGCAGGAGCTGCAACGTCGGCTGCAGGTTTACTGCTAGTACTACTCTACCGTAAACAAAGTAAGCGCAGTAAAGACCCAACGACGCTCAGCCCACAGTCCTAAAACCGAGAGCCCTTAACTACGGTAGCAAGAGCCCTAGTAGGGCTTAACGGAGTATGCCTCGTGTAAGCCAGTAAGGGCTCAGAATTGCCCAGACCCCATCACAAGTTGTAAAGTGTGCGCCCAATTTCGATGTCGTCCGGTAGTCCCATGCAAGATCAAAGCGCACAAAACACCCTGATAGAAGAGCTGAAAGCCATAGTCGGAGCTAGTCACACCCTCACCTCCGCTAGCCGAATGCAGCCGTATACCAAAGGGTTCCGTTTTGGCAGCGGCGAAGCAATGGCGGTAATAAAACCTGGCGATCTGCTACAAATCTGGCGGGCCCTGCAGGCATGCCACAAGGCCGGTGTGATCGTAATTATGCAGGCCGCGAACACAGGGCTGACAGGCGGTTCGACCCCCGACGGCAACGACTATGACCGTCCGATTGTCATCATCAGCACGATGCGTATCAGCCAGATCCAGCTACTTGATCAAGGGAAGCAGATCGTTGGCCTTGCAGGCAGTACCCTGTTCGGCCTTGAGGATACACTCGCGCCGCTCGGCCGAGAGCCGCATTCGGTGATCGGCTCCTCTTGTATTGGTGCCTCGATTGTTGGCGGCATCTGCAACAACTCGGGTGGTGCCCTGGTTCAACGTGGACCGGCCTACACCGAGCTATCACTGTATGCCCAGATCGACGCCAATGGCGAGTTGAAACTGGTCAACAACCTCGGCATTCACCTTGGCGATTCACCAGAAGAAATTCTGACCAACCTGTATGAACAGAAGTATACGGACGCCGATGTTTACCAGCCGGACGGCCGACTGTCCTCTGACAACGAATACCACGAGCGCGTACGCGACGTGGATGCAGACACGCCTTCCCGTTTCAATAACGATGGACGTCGTCTGTTCGAGTCATCAGGTTGTGCAGGTAAGTTGGCAGTATTCGCAGTGCGGGTCGACACCTACCCCAAGCCAGCGAAGGAACAGGTATTCTACATAGGTACAAATGACACCGACGTGCTGACCAAAATACGTCGACATGTCTTATCTAACTTCGAGAACTTGCCTGTATCGGGTGAGTACCTGCACCGAGACTGCTACGCCGTCAGTAAAAAATACGGCAAGGACATGTTTGTTGTGATCGATAAGCTCGGAGCGAAAGTCATTCCGAAGCTGTTCGAATTAAAAAGAACCGTCGACCGTATTGCGGACAACTTCTCGTTCTTACCCGAAAAGTTCTCTGATCGTATGATGCAGTTTTTCAGCTACCTTTTACCATCGCACCTTCCGAAGCGAATGGACGACTTTCATGAGAAGTATGACCATCATTGGATTCTCGAAATGAGCAATGATGGCGTTGATGAGGCACGCGCTTACCTTCAGGAATTCTTCAAGCAAGAAGATGGTGATTACTTCGAATGTACGCCTGACGAAAGTGAAAAAGCCATTCTTCACCGCTTTGTTGCGGGCGGTGCCCTCGGTCGTTATCACCTGATGAACAAGAGCAATCTGGGGCCAATGATGACCATCGACATCGCTCTCCGCCGCAACGAGCATCAGTGGTTTGAAGAGCTACCGAAAGAGATCGACGATCAGATTGCAGACAAGTTCTATTACGGTCACCTCTTCTGTCACGTTATGCATCAGAATTACGTTGTGAAGAAAGGCGTTGATGCAAAAGCACTGAAAAACAGAATACTTGCGGAGTTTGACTCCCGAGGCGCAGAGTACCCCGCCGAGCATAACGTCGGTCACGAATACTGTGCCAAGCATGATCTGAAGGAATTCTACAAAGAGTGCGACCCGACCAACTCCTTCAACGCAGGAATTGGTAAAACCAGCAAGCTAAAAGATTGGGCTGAGTAAGCTGACGCACTGTCGACGGCAGAGGAATAATTTCATTTCCTCTGCCGTCAAGCCGGTTGCATCACCCAGCACCGTGGGCTTCTCTGATATCCGATTTTCCCGTAGTAGTCGTCGGCATCAGGAGCGGCAATAAGTATGATCTTGCATTTATTACCAAGTCTCGACTTTAGCGCGGACTGGAGCCCCTTCCCTACACCTGCTTTTTGATATTCTTCGGCAACAGCCAGATCGGAAAGATAGCAGGCGTAGTGAAAATCCGTAAGACAACGCGCAATGCCAATCAACTTATCATTGTGCCATGCGGTAACAATGAGGTTACTGTTACTAAGCATCCCTTCCATACAAGTTTCATCTTCAACTGGTCTGCGCTCTGCCAGCCTGGAATCCCGTAGCAACGATATAAACTGCTCAGTTGTAATTCCAAAATTCGTTCTGTAATCAATATCCATATTGCTCGAAACTTCACACTTATAAGGATTAAACCTTAAAAAACTGAATGCTCAAAGGGTAAACCCATAGCTGTCCGTTATTCGCTTTTACTGCAGCAATGATCGCAAATATCAGGTTCAATGCGCCCAAAACAAAAAACGCCAGTGCGCCAATAATAAAAACCCAAAGAATAAAGCAAATGATGGAATAAATGATCAGGCTCAGCAGCCAGTTGGCAGTAACTTTACCGTGACGGTCAATGTCATCATTTTTGTCCTTATTCATCAGCCACATCAAGATTGGCAATATAAGTCCAAGCCCAGGAATCAAAAGACTGGTCAGCTGGCTTAGGTGGATCAGGGTGCAATATGTATTAGCAGGCATGCCCCAGTATTCGTCATTCTGGTTACTCATGATCTTTCCTTTTATGGCAATCTACACTCGCTTCTACTGTATAAATCTTCGAAGCCGACGTCCACGATGCTTGAATAAAAAATTAACACACCACGCTACAGCATTGCTGGCAAATACTGGCTCGAATTCCAGAATATCGCGTATCAAACCCCCCGACTCACTCTCGATGACTTCACGACGGTGTTTCCATAACTTCATAGAGCCCATCTTTGAGCTTTCAGTGAAAGACTGCCCGTCATCGAACTTAACAAGAGTCACATGTGAATAGTCCACAGGAATGACGCCAAACAGCAATAGGCAGCTTTTGAAAAGTGGACGGCCAAGCGTTACCTCTACATCCGTAATTTTCTTAACACCTTTGGGTGCAGTCATCCGGAGTAAGGGCGACATCTCTTTACTGATTCCGTCAACAGAGGTAATCCATTCCCAAGCAACTTGCGGAGAGACGGGAACACGACTTTCGTACGTGTAGTGATAAATCATGAGTTACTTCCTTGTTCTATTTACCGCTGTATTTAATATACAAGCCATGCGTTTCCCTGATAGCGCAGAGCTCCTAAGTAGCCTAAATATGCCGGGCTTTGTCGTCAATACATACAAAAACACCCCGCATTGCGGGGTGTTCTGAAATGCCTATCGAAGATGATCAGACATCAGACCGACAGCGACGACATATCCATCACATAGCGATGAGAGATATCACCTTTCGCCATAACGTCAAACGCATCGTTAACTTCGTCAGGACGAATGATCTTACATTCAGGGTGAATGTTATGCTCACCGCAAAAATCGAGCACTTCCTGAGTTTCTTTGATGCCACCAATTAACGAACCCGCAACGCGACGTCGGCCCATGATTAGCGGAACCGACATAAACTCGTCCATTGGACCAACCTGACCGACAATCACCAGCGTTCCATCGACATCCAACAATGGCGCATAGGCAGTCACGTCATGTTTTACCGGGACGGTATCAATAATAAGATCAAAAGAAGCCGTTGCCTTTTTCATGGCTGCTTTGTCTGTCGAAGCCAGAATGCCTGTCGCACCAAGTTCTTTCGCATCCGCTTCTTTTTTCGTTGAACGACTCAGAACCGTTACTTCTGCGCCCATTGCAACGGCGAGCTTCACAGCCATATGACCCAGTCCACCCAAACCGATTACACCTACACGACTCCCCTCTTTGACACCCCAGGTGCGCAATGGAGAAAACGTAGTAATACCAGCGCACAGGATTGGTGCTGCTTTCGCCATGTCCAGCGAGTCAGGAATGCGAAGAACAAATTCTTCACGGACCACAATGTGTTTGGAGTAACCGCCTTGGGTAATCGTTCCGTCAACACGGTCTGGCGCGCCATAAGTAGGTGTCATACCCACCCGGCAATATTGTTCTTCATGATGATGACATTGGTCACACTCCTGACAACTGTCCACCATACAACCGACGCCAACATTGTCGCCTACCTTGTACTGGGTAACTTCCGGGCCGACCTCAATAACTCGTCCCACGATTTCGTGACCAGGAACCAACGGATACGGCTGAGGACCCCAATCACCATTTACCGTATGTAGATCTGAGTGGCAGATACCACTGAATAGGATCTCAATCGCAACGTCATTTGCGCGTAAGGCGCGACGCTCAAAGTGGTACGGAACCATCTCTGCATTTGAATCGTGTGCGGCGTAACCAACGGTTTTCATTGCTGCTCCTCAATGAGTCTCTGAATTCTGTACGACAGTCTAAAGGTATAGGCTTTCGAAAGGTATGTCTGAAACAATGTGTTTCTTGCCCATTACAAGGAGCCATATAAAACGGCCAAGAAGAATCAGTAGCAACTAGGGCACCTCATCACTGCATTGTTCAGAGGTACCCTAGACTACTCGTTAATACAACTGGCTCCTGGCGCTACAAAGACTATCTGCTCGAACAGTAACCACACGTGTGACGCCGCCTCACAAATCTGATATCCCTTGGGAATTAATACCCATTCAACAAGCTCTTCGACTATCCACGGTAAAGCAAATAGGAGAAACAGGCTGACAATCCCGATTCGAGTCAGTACTTTCGCCTCAAGTGCTGTCAACACTTTTCGAAGTAGAGCTTCCTTTGTTGTAGCGTAGGCCAGCACTACCAAACCTCCCCCCACACCCAGAAAGTAGAATGCACTTTTATCAAAAGTGATAATCTGATCTGAAAATGAGGACAGTAAAATGTATAGCTGTACAGTGAACCAACCTAGGGAGGCGAGACCGCCCAGTCCGAATATAAGTGGTCCGCCTACGCGCTCTGCTATCGACGGAGCATCATGATCCCTCAACGTATCCTCCTCGCTGAATTAAGATATTGGTTCAAGGCCGATGTCGCACACTGAATCATTGGGAAACAGCTAATGGCAAATACTCGATCAACCTCGGAAAACCCTATCAAAACCTTGATCCTGGTTGCCTTAGAAACTCAACTTCTTCTTCCGTCGACGGTCGTCCAAGGATTTCATTCCGGTGTGGATACCGCCCAAATCGATCAATAATGGCCTTATGTTTCAGTTCAAATTCATAGTTACTTTGAGGCGCATATTCTTTGAATAATTTTTCCGCAACCTGGTGAATAGCAGGCGATTCACTGTGCATATACGGCATCAACAAAAACGTACGCATATCTGAATTTGTCAGCGCCTCAAGAGCTCTCGACGTAATGGCTTCCTGCGTCAACGCAAGGGCAAGTGCATCCTGTTCGAACGCGGCTGCAGTATCACGATAAACATTTCGTGAAAACTGATCGAGCACGATAATTTCCGCAAGGCGCCCCTCCGCAGATGCCCTCCAACCGTATAGCTCACAACTTGCCGCCATATGGAGGGTGTCGCCAAAACGTTCTTTGAGTAGCAAATCAAAATCTGGATTTTTCACCCACCATTGCTTCGGTTCTATTTCCTCAAACCAGAAACTGATTATATCGGTGTGCGCTACTGTCATTCGGGAATTCCTGTTCTGTTTCGCGTCGATGTAAGTGGCGATGCCTAGCTTTTCACAGAATGACGATTAGGGAGGTGATATTCAAGGGAGGTGATATTCAAGGGAGACAGTACCCGAAGACCGATCTATTCCAGTCTGGCTAAATAAGCTTACTTAGCGTTATCAGGGTGACAGGGACAATCGGTCATATGATCGTTGACCATTCCCATACTTTGCATAAAGGCGTAGCAGGTTGTCGGACCGACAAATCCAAAACCTAACTTCTTCAGGGCTTTGCTCATGGCTTTCGAGGCGTCGGTCTGTGCAGGACAGTCCTTGAGTGAATCAAAGCGATTAACAACCGGGGCACCGTCAACGTAGGACCACAGCCAGGTAACCCAGTCGTGTCCTTGCTCCTGCGCGGCCACCCAAGCCCTCGCATTCTTTCGAATGGCCTCAAGCTTGCCACGATGTCGAATTAAACCAGCATCCTGCATACAACTGTCAATATCCTCATCAGACATGGCAGCGACTTTAGCTGGGTCAAAATCATGAAAGCGAGCCCGATAATTGGGGCGCTTTTTCAGTACTGTGATCCAACTGAGTCCAGCCTGCTGACCCTCAAGGCATAGTTTTTCAAACAGTCGGTTGGGTTCATAACAAGGCCTGCCCCACTCAGTGTCATGGTATTCAACGTACAAGTCACCTTGTGCCCATGAGCAGGTCTGCAGAGCACTCATTCGCCGGTCTCCGCTTTCTGGAAAACAAGTGTCCGGTTGTTAGCCGGCATTTCTTCGTCAGCACGCAAATACATGTGATGCTGACGCGCCAACAGAAGTACCTGCTCAAAGTCTTTGATACCGCTATCCGGATTCCGCTCGCGTAACCACTGATCCAACTCAACATTACCCTGGCTGGTATATTGCCCGTCGTAATTGTATGGCCCGTAAAGCATCAACAGTCCGCCTGCCTTTAACACACGACTGATACCACGAAACATCTTTTCGACTTCAGGCCAGCTAACGAAGTGCACGACGTTGGCACTGAACACGACATCTGCGTCGCGGGCAGGCCAGATATCCTGCTCAACATTCAATTCCAGAGGTTCGAGAAAGCCGGGTTGGTTAGCATGACGCTGCCACTGGCGGACATCATCGAGACGTTCACGAAGTTCGGTAGGCTGCCAGCGGATACCCGGCAGATTTGCGGTCATGTAGGCGGCATGTTGACCCGTACCACTGCCCACCTCAAGCACGAAGGCATTCTGCGGAGCATACTTACCCAGAACGTCGAGTATAGGACGTTGATTTCTGAGGCAAGCTTCCGCGACGGGTAGCTCGGCGATCCCTGGTTCGTTGTTCAAGTAGGCTCTCTCCGCGTGTCCGGCGTTTTGTTGTTATATCCGTATGGTGCTTGATTATCTCACAGACGCAGAATGACACAACGGGCGTTCAATTGAATCAGGCGAATTACTTAGTCTTTTTCGAATCTGGTCGCATTTCATACAAAACAGAGTCATTTATGACAGCCGACTGCGCCAACACATTGCGTTCAGCGAATAGGTTTCGCCACCAACTTGGCTATCTCTATCCAGTTTCATCCGGCGGGTGCACAGCTAACGTGTTTCAGGGCTTATACAGGGGCGTGACATGCTTTAGAATAGCGCGATTAACTTACTATTAGATGGCCTGTTGTTACTATGCGCGCGACCCAATTCCTGATTGCGACCGAAAAAGAAACCCCAGCGGACGCTGTTGTCATCAGTCATAAGCTGATGCTCCGTTCTGGCATGATTCGAAAACTGGCAGCAGGCTTATATACCTGGATGCCGCTGGGGTTGCGCACACTGCGAAAGGTCGAAGCAATTGTCCGTGAGGAAATGGACCGAGCGGGCGCACAAGAAATTCTGATGCCGACCGTGCAACCTGCAGAGCTGTGGGAAGAATCTGGTCGTTGGTACCAGTACGGTGGTGAACTGATGCGCCTGAAGGACCGCCATAATCGTGAGTTCTGCTATGGCCCAACCGCTGAGGAAGTGGTTACCGACATCGCCCGCAATAACCTGAGCAGCTATAAACAGCTGCCAATGAATCTGTATCAGGTTCAGACCAAATTCCGCGATGAGACCCGCCCTCGCTTTGGCGTGATGCGTGCTCGTGAATTTATGATGAAAGACGGTTACTCCTTCCACGCCAGCGAAGAGAGCCTGCAGGAAACCTACGAGCGTATGCACGAAGCATACAGTCGCATCTTTACCCGCCTTGGGCTCGACTTCCGTCCAGTACTGGCAGATACCGGGTCGATTGGCGGAGCCTCCTCTCACGAGTTTCATGTGTTGGCAGAATCTGGTGAAGACGATATTGCGTTCTCTGATTCCAGTGATTACGCCGCTAACGTTGAACTGGCCGAAGCCTTAGCGCCAACCGGCGAGCGCCCTGCTGCCAGCGCAACACTGGAAAAAGTCGAGACTCCTGCTGTCAGCAGCGTTGAAGACGTAGCCAAATTGTTGAAGATCGCGACCAAAGATGTTCTGAAGGCGATTGTCGTTCGAGGCACCAGTGAAGCTGAAGATGCAGAAGAAGGTGAAGCGGGCGAACCCGTCGTTCTGTTCTTGCGTGGTGATCACCAGCTGAATGAGATCAAGGCCGAGAAGCTGCCGGGCGTTCTTTCCCCACTGCAGTTTGCCAGCGCCGAAGAAGTACAGAAAGTGGGCGGCGTTGCCGGGTTTACAGGGCCTCGTGGGCTATCAGCACGTGTCTATGTCGACCGCAGTGCAGCGCACATGGCAGACTTCACTTGTGGTGCCAACGAAGCCGATGCGCACTTCACTGGCGCAAACTGGGGGCGTGACTTTGAAGAAGGTACCGTCGTCGATCTCCGTAATGTGGTTGCCGGTGACCCAAGCCCATGTGGCCAAGGCACGCTGGATATCAAACGCGGCATCGAAGTGGGTCACATCTTCCAGCTCGGAACCAAGTACTCAGAAGCTCTGAAAGCGACCGTTCTGGATGAAAATGGCAAGGACCGTGTGATGACTATGGGCTGTTACGGTATCGGTGTTAGCCGCGTCGTCGCAGCAGCGATCGAGCAGAACAACGACGACAACGGTATTATCTGGCCCGACGCCATTGCGCCATTCCAGATCGGCATTGTTCCTATGCACATGCATAAGTCTGAAGCCGTCAGAAATACAGCCGAAACTCTGTATAAAGAGCTGACCGAAGCTGGTTTCGACGTATTCATGGATGACCGGGACAAGAAGACCAGCCCGGGCGTAAAGTTTGCTGATATGGAACTGATGGGCATCCCCCACCGTGTTGTGATCAGCGATCGCGGTCTGGAAGCAGGCACTCTGGAATACAAGCATCGCAGTACAGAGGAAAAAGAAGATATTTCCGCTGACAGCGTGCTGGAAGTGCTGAAACAGCGGATCAAGCTGGGATGATCCGACGCCAGTACACGGCCAATAGCCACCGCACTCGTTCTTTCGGGTGCGGTTTTACGCTGCTGTTGTTGCTGACGTCACTGGCTTCCCCCTCTTTCGCGATGACCAGCGCGGAGCCAGATCCCGAACTAAGAACCGCTTTGATTGAGGCTGTCAGCGCCTCAGACTCATTTGGTGATAAGTTCGATGCTCAGGTCTGGCTGATGGACATGTCCGGACGATTACAGCGATACCGGAGCATGCGCGATGACAAAGTGCGTCTCGAGCTGCTGAGGATGGTTCATCAGGAAGCCACACGCGCCGGTCTACAACCCGAGTTAGTTTTATCGGTGATACAAGTCGAGAGTGCGTTCGATCGCTTTGCGCTGAGTTATGTTGGCGCTCAGGGATATATGCAGGTTATGCCGTTCTGGAAGAACGAACTGGGGCGTACGGAAGACAACCTGATGGATACACGCACGAACCTCCGTTACGGCTGTACAATTCTGAAGCACTATCTCGATCGGGAAAAGGGTAATCTGATCCGCGCCCTCGCCCGCTACAATGGCAGCCTGGGCAAAACCAAGTACCCAGAAAAGGTTCTTATGGCGTGGGATAAGTACTGGTTCGTTAACTATTAAATCCTGATCAGGTAACAGGCTTCTCCAGCATCAACAATGCATCGGAGATATCAGCCAGCTTCTCTGCCATCAGAGTTTCAGCGTCATGTAAGCCACGGTTAGAGAAGAAACCACCCATTTCTTCGGCAAAGAAATCAATCAGAAACTCCGCCTGAAAACTACCCAACTCATCATCTAATTCCTCACGAAAGTACATCTGCACCTTCTGAACCATGCGCGCCTTCTCTTCAGAAGTGAACTCCATCTTATCCATACCGTCCTACCTTATGTTAAGCCCTGAAATGGCTCTGCGATAAAGGCGGATGAGCATGTCTGCGCCAGATCAGGTTGTCAAACAATGCAATCCTTTACATTGAATTAGATATTGTATAGCTTTTGTATTGCTATCTACTATTCAGGAGCTAAGGATGTTTCTTATTACCCTACTCACGTTATTGGTGGCATTCGCCGCTGTGATGTTCTTCAACCCGGGCTTACTTATCGGCTCGGCTATCTTTACCGCCGTCTGGTTATCTACAGGGCTTATGACCCCTGCTATGGTTCATCCAGTCACGCTGGTCTTACTTGCCGGTGTTCTCGCCGTATTGAACGTTCCCCAGTTGCGACGAGCACTTCTGTCCAAGTCTTTGTACAAAACCATCTCTGGCGTGATGCCGCAGATGAGCCAGACAGAGAGCGAAGCTCTCGAAGCCGGGACCACTTGGTGGGACGCAGACCTGTTTCAAGGCAAGCCCGACTGGGATAAGTTCGCCACAATCACCATGCCGACACTGACCAAGAAAGAGCAGGCCTTCCTCGACAACGAAGTGGAAGAGTTGTGTGACATGTTAGATGAGTGGGACATTCACCATCATCGCAAGGATCTGCCGCCAGAGGCATGGCAGTATCTGAAAGACAAAGGCTTCTTCAGCCTGATTATTCCTGAAGAGTACGGTGGTAAACACTTCTCACCTTACGCGCAGAGTCGCGTCATGAGTAAGATCGCCTCACGCTCCATCACAGGTGCAGTGACGGCGATGGTGCCAAACTCTCTCGGTCCCGGTGAATTGCTGGCCAAGTACGGAACCGAAGAACAGAAGAAGCGTTGGTTACCCGGGCTTGCCAAGGGTACTGAGATTCCATGTTTTGGTCTGACTGGCCCAGAAGTAGGCTCTGATGCTGGTTCCATTCCCGATCTTGGTATCGTGTGTAAAGGTCAGTACGAAGGCAAAGAAGTCATTGGTATCCGCCTGAACTTCGCCAAACGCTGGATTACCCTTGCTCCGGTCGCCACTGTGATCGGTCTGGCATTTAAACTACGCGACCCCGACGGCTTGCTCGGTGACGTTGAAACTCAAGATTACGGTATTACCTGTGCACTGATTCCCGCCGATCATGACGGCGTGGAAATTGGTCGCCGTCACTACCCCGGTGCACCGTTTATGAACGGCCCGATCAACGGTAAAGACGTATTTATACCCGTCGACTGGATCATCGGTGGTCCGGACATGGCCGGTAAGGGCTGGCGCATGCTTATCGAGTGTCTTGGTGCAGGTCGCGGTGTATCTCTCCCCGCTCTGGCAACGGCCAGCGGTGAAGTTGGCTATCGTATGACAGGCGCATTCGGCAAGATCCGTCGTCAGTTCAAAACAGAAGTGGGTAAGTTTGAAGGTGTCCAGGAGGCGACCTCTCAAATTGCAATCCTGGGTTACACGCTTGAAGCCATGCGTCATCTTGTGACGAAAAGCCTGGAGTCCGGCACACCTTCTGTTATTACGGCAATGGCAAAATACCACGCCACAGAAATGATGCGGACCTTGATCAACCACGGTATGGACGTGGCTGGCGGTCGTGCGATTCAGTTAGGACCTCGTAACTTTATGGCGCTGCCTTACCAGAGCGTTCCGATTGCGATTACCGTAGAGGGTGCAAATATCCTGACCCGCTCGCTGATGATCTTCGGTCAGGGCTCCATGCGCTGTCACCCATATCTGTTTGACGTCATTCAGACTTTGCAGACAGACGACAAAGCAAAAGGTCTGGTCGACTTCGACCGTCTGTTCTTCGCACTGGCTGGTAACAGTCTGAGCCGTACCATGCGCGCGTTTGTACTTGGCCTGAGTGGTAATCGTCTGGCCAATGCGCCCGAGACAGCGGATGAGTTCACCAAAGAGTGGTATCAGCGTATCGACCGGATGAGTGCCGCACTCGCATCAGCGGCTGATTTGGCCCTGGGTATTCTGGGTGGTGACCTGAAGCGTCGTGAGCTGCTCAGTGCGCGTCTTGGTGACGTTCACAGCCAGCTATTCATGGCCTGCAGTGTACTTAAGTACTACGAGAACCAGCCTGCGAGTGACGCCGAAAAAGTTCATGCACGCGCATCCCTGCATCATGCACTCTATTCGGCACAGGAAGCTCTGTTCGACTTCTACGACAACTTCACTGTTCCGGGCATTGCTGGTGTATTCAAACGACTGGCATTCCCGTACGGCCGTATTCTGAGAAAACCAGACGACAACCAGCTTCGCGCACTCGGCGATCTGATTATGGAGGACAACCCAGTTCGTCAGGCGTTTGGGCAGTTTATTCATAACAGCCTTGAGCAGGATGATGCATTTGGTCGCGTTGAGAGCACCTACCAGACACTGCTGACAGTGGAAGATGCGTGGGGCCGTTACAACAAAGCTGAATCGCGTGGAAAACTTGCAGGCGATGATATCGATGCGAGACTGGCGAGTGCGGTCTCTCAAAACATCATCACGCAGGACGAAGCGGACCGTATTCGTGAATACGACAAGCAGCGTTACGACTCGCTCTTGACCGATGCGTTCGAGAAAAGCTTCTTTGTACAAGACGAAGAAGAAAAAGCAGAATCAGCAGCGTCTGACGCAAGCTGAGCAGCAGATATCGCCCCAGCACCCTGGAGCACCGGCGGCAAGGAAGCCGCCGTTATTGCACCAAAACCGGCGGTAAATCCTGATAAGGCGTGTTAAATACCTGAATGTTGTAATCCAGAAAATTATTAATTCGTAATATGTAATTCCCCGGCGCAATGTTGGGCATATAGTACATACCATCCGACCCCGTAAAATAACTGTATACCACTTGCAGCCCGAAATTCGTTATCACGATTAACTGTACCGACGCAGACGATGCCGGGTACAGATCACCCGTGTAAGGGTGACGAATATCCACCCGCCCTCTCAAATTAGTTGCACAGGCAAGTTCGGATACCAACAGGACGAGAATGATCAGCCACTTATTCATTGCCCTGCTCCTGTCACCGGTGTCATGTAATTTGTTTCAGAGTATCGTTGTCCCGGCTGGGTCATTGTCAGAATTTCAATCGGTTCAATAAACTCGATTGTCCGTGCCTGTTCATTCACAACGATATTGGATGATGCCAGTGCACTGTCGGAAGTCAGGTTAATCTTGCCCCGTCCGAATCCTTTTACATCAAGCGTAATCATACGCTTCGGTGGAGAGCCATCCGGCGAGCCCGGAATTTTAAAATGAATATCGCCATTTGCACTGCTGAGAACACGCGGTTCGAGAGATATTTCGAGAAGATCAAACAGCAAAGGATTATTAATTACGTTACCTTCACCATCTTTAAGCTCAAGTCGCCCGACGATACTCCAGGTCGGTTCCGATGGGTTACGTATTTCAAGGATACGCTTCTCGGTTTCTGACAGCGCATTAATACTGATGACTAAGGTAATAAGATACGCAGCAAACGCACCCGATGAGTTGATCTTCAACCCAGAAAAACTGCCACTGGCCACAACCGACGAGTTTGGGAATATTTTGTAAATCAATATGGAGGGGACAAGAGGAATCAGGAAGTACGTTAAATACAACGCAAACGACAACATGATTCCTGCGATTTCTCTATCCATGAGACCATCTCCATTTACGTTTTATCGTTTATTGCCAACTCATCATGGCATCGTACGTCCTGCAATTGGTTACCGAGTTAGCCGCGTCGGTAATAAACACCTGCTGACTGGCCGATACGCCGTACGACAAATATTGAGAGCACTGCGCACTCTGCCCATTACCGACTACTACTTTGGTACCAGCCTTAAACTCACAGGTCACCAGCTTATCGAGAGGAGACCACTGGTAACAGATCTCATAGTCCTCGCGATATTGCGCAACCTTTCCATCAGGTCTAGAAAACGCCCACCATTTCCCATACTGACTCGCTGGATTCGTGCTGTTCCAGGCCCGGTGCAAAATCACTTGTTTGATACCCGTGCTGATATACACCTGCCCCTGACATAGGCCTCCTTTGCCGGGCTCTCCCATCGCCTGAGCCAACAAACCTGCGTCAACCGCGGGGACAAAACTGTCTTTCATAGAGGTAGGTAGATCAGTTGTGCCGAGGCACGCCTCAGCCGCCATGGGAACAGGCTGCGGCTCTTCAGCCTCAGACGTTGAAGCAGGCAACTGCGCACAACTCACGATGCTGGTTGCCAAAGCAACCGCCACGAATCCATTCAATAATTTAACAGGCATCATAAATAGCTCGGATCGATACGATAGTTGATTTAAACGTTGATACAGCGGTCGCTTCAGTTAGCCGAGTGTTGTCGTGATTTGCAAGTCACAGCATCAGTTATCTTGATAAGGAACCAACAAGAAGGACAAATTGGCCGTATGTGCCATAGGAAATGGCGTAGTTGATCGCATCAGATTGGCTATGTTTGTGTAAGCCTGTCACGGATCTTATGGAGATTAAAAATGAAATGGTTCCTGCTTGTTTCCGCATCGCTTTTTTCGATTCCCTATGCGTCATCTGCTGAAATCAGCCAATGCCAGCTCCGATATCCCATCGTGTTGTCACATCATTTTGGCTTGCGAACAATTTGCCCGGACAGCTGGACACTGAGTGAATGCATGATCCGCGAAGGCGATAATCTTCAAAAGTACTGCGCCCACTGGAGTGATGATCAAGGCTGTCTGGAGTGGGTACTTCCTGCGAATGAGGCCGACCTGCCGCCCAGAGTCGCAAATCTTTATGACGCGCGCCTGAAAAGAACGAGCGATATTGCGCAGTACCACCGATACTTCAGTAAGGACATCGTCGACCGACTAGAGGCATGCGGTAACGACGTATTTATCGCCGATAAACCCGCCTACGCAACCTATCACGTCCGAGCGGCTTCATTACGAAATACCGTGCTACAGGCCCTGAACGACACCGGTGCCGAAAAAGTAGTGATCATAGGCACTTCTCAGGGTACTCAGGATGCTCGCTTTATGACGACCGTTCTACCTGTCGATGATGCAAACCCAAATGGTGATCGGATGCGCCGCCATGTTGCAGCTGTCGTCGGCTTATCCGGGGAGCATCAGGGCGCAGAAATTGCGACGATCGGAATCAGCGGCATGTACCTATCAAATTACGTGTTCGGAGACGGATGGATTGATCCCGTCGCCGGTGAAGCCTTCTGGGAGTTCGAAGAAGGCGAGCGTCTGAATACCGACCTGATGTGGCGGGAAGTTGGTGATACGCAATCGGATCAGGAATTGTATGACCAACCCTTGGTTCTGGTTGAAGGCTACGACCGCAGCAATCCGCTCGAATACAATTTCGATCTGCATGGGCAATTCCGCGCTTTTCTCAGTGGCCTTGCATCATTGTCGGAGCACTACATGCAACAGGACTTTCTGCGCGACGAACAGGCCTGGGATGCGTTGCTGGATGAAATAGGCGTAACCGAACGGGGCTGGTATGAGCTCGTAAATGAAGAAAATGAGAACTGCAACGGCGTCGATTATTTCAGCTATGCCGCCCGCATTCGCTCATGGGACTACGAATATTGGGGAGATGCCACCTTCTACCTCGGGGTCACAGCCCTCTACGGGCAGAACGATGGATACACCACCATGGACTCACAGAATTTCGATAAAATTGGCTATGCAGCATGCGCAGATGGCTCAAGTAATTTTCAGCACATAAAAACGCTCGACGGAAATATATTGAGCCATGGTTATTTTCATAACTACTTTACCGGCCGGAATAAATACTACGGGCCTCAAGATGCCTGGCTACAGGAACGTCCGCCCTACCGAGGCGATGTGGCAGACTTTTACGAGCAGATGATGAAAGATCTGATAGAGCGAGGTTACTAAACTAATCCAACGACACCTCTGACCCGCTAGTGATCTAGTCTGCTATTTTCTGCGCACTAGTCTGCAAAAAGCGGGTCAAGACAACGGTGAACCGGACGACGGCATACTTCGCGCTGCGCCGCTGGAGTCTTCATCCAGGACATTACCGCCTGATCGTAGGCAATGCGATCCGGCACCCCCGTCTCTACTGGCTGGCCAATGCTGTTCAGCAACGCTTCTTTTTCAATCGCGATATGGTCTGCAAGTCGCATAGCCAGCTCCTGCATATCGCCATTTTCACGAGAATAAACGTCAATATGGAAAATTTCTTCGCCACGGTAGCGCTGAAATTCACGTATCTGTATCCACCGCGTTTCACTTGGATCACTTTTAATGTTCCAGAGAGCGTAGTCATTAATAGTCTCTGCGTGAGTACTGAACGCAACGGTTAATAGAAGAGCAGAGAGCGCACTTGAGAACAGGCCTGACGGGAAGCCAGACATAGCAGCTCGGCGTAGAAATATCATAGCGGTGGTGTCGTTGTTATTGTCGTTGGATCAATAAGACCATGGACACTAACGATTGGCAACCTGTGAGGCCATACGACAACGCTCAGCTGGCACGAATAATTGCGTCATCAGGTAGTGTTTGAAATCGTCTGGATAGGGTCGTCCTTTCAAGGCTTCTTCCATACAGAGCAACCAGGCATCCCTTTCCGCCTCGCCAATCTTCAAATGCGCATGAGCCGGTGGAATGGCAATAGGTCCGTACTTCTCACGATATAAACGCGGGCCGCCCAGCCAACCACATAAGAACCGAGTTAGCTTGTCACGCGATTCCGTCAGGTCGGCTGGATGCATCTCTCGGATTTGAGATGCTTCGGGTAAGGTCTCCATAGCGTCGTAAAATGCATCGACGAGGGCTTTAACGCCCTCAAATTCTCCCGCTGTACGGAAGGATGCATCCTCGACGCCATAGGAGGCTGGCATCAGGCAAACTCTTCCATAAAGTCGAGCGAAGCCTGGTGTCGTATTGTGCGGCGATGATTCGCCCACAACTCTTTCACCTTCTCTTGGTTACATTGCTGCCTGTCGACCAATACCCGGGTTTGTAATTCACCTTTTTTCAGACCACCGGTTAGCGGTACTTTCGAGAATACAAACTGGTTGGATACCAGATCCATAAATGGTCCGGATTTACTTGTCGGCATGATAAACAGTAACTGAAGCCCCAGACTTTCTGTGAGGTAGTTAATCACCTCTTTCGAGCGGGTCTCATCCATTTTAGAGAAGGCCTCATCCACCAGCACAATACGCAGGTGGGTATCGCCTTCATTAAACCGGAATGCCGAAGTAATCGCTGCTGAACGGATGATGTAAGCCGGTGTTTCCAGCTGACCACCCGAGCCCGTACCGTACTGCGATAGTGCAATGGGATCTTTATTGGCTGGCTGCTTATAAATTTCGTACGAACGGTAATTACGATAGTCGGAAATACGCTCGAGTTCACGCATGGCCTTCTGCTCGTCTTCATCAAGCAGCATGTTCATCAATTGATCACGCACTTTTACCGAACTGGCGGACAGCTCTGCAGTAAACAGTGTGGCACCGTCACCCAAGGATGGGTTCTTAATGACTTCATCGAAAAACTGGAAGTACTCTTTGTACTCAGGTACCCATTCCCAATCGAACCAGTAGGTTTCACGGTCGGCACCAAATTGATGGTGCGCCAGCTCTTTGTTCAGGTCTTCGAGGATGCGCTTGCCATCGTTGATAGCCTGATAAATAGAGTGACACAGGTTGGTCACAAAGACGTTATTAAAACTCTCACGTAGCTGATGCAGTTTGTCTTGTTTCTCAACCAGAATGTTGTTCTTCAGACGGTTGTGCACACGCTCGACTTCGCGCTGTAAATCACAAACAGACGTGAAGAACTTGGCACCGTGTTCGTCGCGATAGTCCGGTGTATAGACAATAGAATCGACGGTCTGGCAGGTCTGGTTATGCTCGGTAATATTACGCTCGATTTCATAAGCGATGGAGTTAAGCTCCTGCGAAACCGATTTACGCAGATTCTCAATCGCATCGACCGGACTTTCTTCTGCCTCTTTGTCTGCCTGTTCAAGACGCTTCTCAAGATCGAAATCAGGCCAGATCCCAACAATAGAACGCAGTGCACTCTCTTTTGCATCGGCGACATCGGAAGTCTGCTCCTGATGTTCGCTAAGCGCTTTTACGCCTTTTTCAGCGTCGTTTAATTGTTGCTGTAAGCGTCCAAGCTCACCATCGAGCTCTTTAATCTGAGCATCCAGATCGTCCGCTTTTTCTTTCAGGGCGGTAAACTCATGCTCGATATCTCCGAAGCTGGAAATATCGACGCCCTTAAGGGAGTTCTCTGCCTGTGTCATTGCATACTGGGTATCCAGCATGGCTTGCATCTGATCGGCAAAGCTCACATGTCGTAGTAGGTTCACTGCATCGAGAAGCTGCTGAGCCTGACGAAGCTGATAGTTTGCTTCATTGGCGACGTCTTCCAGCATATTCACTTCACTACGCTTGGCCGCCAACGCACGCTCACGCGCACCGAGACCAAACACAAGATCCGCATCTTCAAGATCGCAACGATAAATAGAATACGCGCCAGAACCCAGACCTTCTTTGGTCACACCGCGGCGTGTCATACGCAGCGCCTGGATATCGGCGACCTGCTCAACGGTACCGTAACTGGCTTCAAGATAATAACGTGCGGTAGCGTGTTCGAAATCCATCAGGTGAATGATTGAATTCGATGGAATCTTCATCCGCTCGCTGTCTTTCTTCGCTTTTTCGCCCTGAATAACACGGGCACGACTTCCACCCGGAATCTGGCGAAGAATATGCGCAGCTTCCGCTTCGAACGCGGACTCAACGATGATGCTGAAACGGGCACCACCGATATAACCTTCAATCGCACTTTGCCAATCCGGGTCGGTGACTTCAACGTAGTCAGCCAGGACACGAGGCTCTGCCTGAGGACACTCACGCATAATGGCTTCCAATGCCTGACGTACGTATCCGGGATAAGTCGCCTGACGTGCTTCGAGGCTCGCTATTTCGTTCTGTTTTTGCACCATACGATGCTTAGCTTGTTGTAACTTCTGATCACGGCGATCAGCAACACGTGCAATTTGATCGCGCAGTGATACGCCGCTGCTTTCAAGCTCAGTATCGTGGAAGCGTTCGCGCCAGCTGTTTACCAGACTCTGCTGCGCACGTGCATCATCGAGGTGGGCTTCCAGCGGTGACAAATCAATCCAGTCTTTACCAAGCAGCTTGCGGAAGTCGACGGCGCCGTTATCTTTAATGGCCAGTACTTCGCGGGCTTGCTCAGCAATACGCTTACTGCCGAGAGACGGTATTTCGGCCGCCACATTTGTTTTTTGCAGCGCGCCATAAAGAAGCTCAGTTGCTCGCAAAGACGCCTGCAGCATCTGATCCTGCTCAAGTAGCGGAATCGCCTGCTGTTGCAGCTTCGCTTTACCGTCGTTCAGCGCCTGTTCGGCAGCGTCTTTATCCTGAAGCGCATCAATACCCTGACGGCGCGCCTCCATGCTGATTAATTGCTCTCGCACCTGCTTGCGACGATCCTGAGCGACATCCCGCTCTTTCTGCGTTTTATTCAGCGACTCACGAATCTGCTGCTGAATTTCTTTCGCGTTGAGATAGTTTTTCTGATCGTTCAGATAGCGACTTCGAGCAGCTGTGTATTCCAGTACGTTGTAGTCGATCCACTGGTCAATGTAGCGTCCGGCACTGTCACGTGTGCCACTCAGCATCTCAATGGATTCGGCCAGTTTATTGGCATCCGATTCCATCGCATAAATGGTCTTCATCAAATCGGAAACACTGCGAATGGCATCGCCCATGTCTTTCGCTTCAAGAATTTCGTTAGCCACGAAACCATTGATGCTTTTGACTGGCTTGTAGGCCATAAACCGCGAGAACGTTCGCGCTGCGTTCATCGCTTCCCGCTCTGGAACCGCATCGTTACGACCACGCAATGCGCCATACAAGCGGCGCAGATATTGTTTCTTAGTATCGTACTTTTCTACGCTGTTCGGATTGATGCGCTGCGACAGATTTTTGGTCAATTTCCCCAGTGGAATCACTTCTTGCTGAGAGTCGTCGATATTGAGGAGAAAATCGCTCTGGGTCAGCTCTTCACCTGCAACAATAAAAAACTGAATGTCATTCTGTCGCGCCACTGGTGTGCCACCAGCCCGATCCACCGTCGCACTCACGCCAATAATGGCCGTAAACGGGTCGCCGCTCTCACCCTGAGTCGGATAGAAAACCGCGGCGAGATAGCCCACTGCGCCGTTAGGTCGCGCGTAACTGCCATCGTCACAACCGAGCACATAAGACGCCAGCGTCCGAACATTCTTCCCGCGCCCGCGCTGAGTCGCCTCGTCCTGACCCGGGTTGTAATGGAACAGAGTATCGTGCGCCGCCGTCATGATGGTCTGGATCGCATCTGCTGCTGTTGTTTTGCCCGATCCGTTACCACCGGACAGCAAGTTAATTGGGCCAAATTCAAATTCGGTTGCAGGGATATTGCCCCAGTTGATGTAGATAAACTTCTTCAGGAACATGGCTTGTTATTCTCCGAACAGACTGACGGGTTTGTTGGTATCGGAATCATCGTCATTTGATACGACACTGGAATCAGGCTCATCGCCTTTGTTGTCCGATGCCTCATCAGTCTTATTTTCATCCAGCGGATCGCTTTGAGACGCGTCGGCCTGCTGCTCTCCGTCTGTGGTTGTTTCTGTTTCTGGCTCTGCGATTTCATCCTGACTTTCAAGATCGTCCTGAGCCTCAGCCGGTTCACTCTGCATATCTGGATTTTCGTTCTGAGCTTCAGACGCCTCGCCTTGAGCGTCTGACGCTTCGCCCTGAGCATCGGGCGCTTCGCTTTGGTCGTCTTCGTCATCAGAAGCCATCAGCTCTGTCAGTACTTCATCACTGACATAGCTCATGATCATCGGGCGTATACGAAGCCAGATATCGCCATCATGCACGCTGTCTTCATTCTGCAGCTGTACCAGACGCATCTGTCGGAGTTTACGGAAAAGCGCTTTCCGCTCGGTGACGTTGTCGGGCAGACTGCGCTTGAGCAGGTTTTTCATAGCAATGGTCAGGCCTTCCAGAGAGACCATCACACACCCCTGCTCGTCGACTGCACCTTCGCGAAGCGCCTTGTCGTACTGCGCGCGCAACACCAGAATCAATGCTACTTCGCTTTGGTTTAAACGCTGACGAAACGCGGGGTTACCTGCGTTTTGCTGGTTTTCGTCCATACCTGGCACCTGAGCACCGGGTGGATACAAACGGATAAACTGGAATCGCTTATCGTGCTGTATACGAATACCGAGAACCGAGAGATATTCGCCCACTAATTCTTCGATACGAACGTAACGGTCGTACAGTGTCTGCTCTACCTGAGATTCGTCCCGGCAAATTACGCCGTAGTCTAAAAGTCGTACCAACAGCTCAGAGTAATCTTTCTGGCTGAGGCCTTCTTTTTCCAGTTCCCGATCTATTTCATGCAACATAATTCAATTCTTCTGGCTGGGCTGATTCAGGACTGTTTCTGAACAAGCTCAAAGGTAAAGTGATCTTTTTTAATGAAGTAACCCTCGCCGTTTTCATCACGAGGGTTGTCATCGTAATCGATGCGAAATTCGAATTCAGACGACAATCCGTCCGCAGCCCCAAGACCGATCGCGTGAGCAACGGCAAGGAAGTCTTGCGCGGATTCAATCGGTATGTCGCGTGTCGAAATTCGTTTGCCACTACTGAGCTTGCTGCTCATAAAGTGGCGCAATGCTTGTTGGTTAACCAGGAACGCCTGATCAAGAACCTGCTGGACGTATATCTCACGCCGCGCGTCCACATCGAAGTCGCCCTTGCCATCGTCCAGAGCCGCTTCAATTTTCTGCCGGGTCCGGCTGGCGTGAATGCGCACAGAAGCTGGATCGACCAGACGCACCTGCGGCACTTCCATTAGCTCTCCCGCTCGCTCTAATGCGTCCGCCTGTTCTTTCTCCGGGAGCGACGACAGATGTTTACAGACCGCCAGCACATCGTTGTGTTGCTGCGACGCCAGATAGCTCATCTGACGGATAATGATGTCAGCCCGCTTAGTAAAGCTTTGGAGGGCACGTCGCAATGCAGGAAGCATAATGTCACTGGCATTACGCATACGCAGTTCGATGCCGTCCAGAATGGTCCACAAGACGGAATTTCCCTCTTTGGCCAGCTCGGGCAAAAGTTCCCGTAAGCGCTTTTCAGCACGCGCTTTGAACTCAACGTCCTGCTTACGAATACCCTCAATCAGGCCCTGAATCTGGTCGCGGTGCTTTTCAACGTTATCGGCGGACAAACGCACAGAAAGATCCGGTTGAAAGCGGTTTTCCATAAAATCGAAAAACGCTTCGCTGGCCCGCTCAATCAGTAGCTGGTCTTCCATCTCGCGCACGAGGTCGCGCTTGCGCTCTTCCAGCTCGCCAATCACGTCAGTGAAGTCGCTGATAATACGCTCGGAATATTCGTAGGCATCAAGCAGGTCGTAGATGTCACCGCGCTCCTGAAAGGATTCCAGAGAGTTACGGGTATTACGGGTATTACGATGACGGGTTCGTGCCATCGCTCTGCTTTCTTCGATGAATGGCTCGGTGAACTGCCGGCCATAACGGGTAAATCCAAAGGTGCTCTGCAGGTTGGCTTCGTCGACCTGCTTCTCCAGCCAGCCAAACTCGATCAGCTGATTCAACACCCAGCCTGCCTGTTCGCGACTGGTGCGGAAACGACTGTCACTGGACTCATCGTCACTGTCGTAGCCATCTGCTAACACAGGGGCCCGGACCAGCGCCTCCTGAAACACTTCAATCACGGTGTCACGCTGGATAGCCTGTCCGTAGTCGGCACTGCTGGAACTATACAGCCGCTGGTAGAGTTCTTTCAGACACTCCATCACTTGGGCTCGATACTTACCGGTTAGCGGGCGGAAAAACTGCCCCCGTTCCTGCTCAAAAAACATACGATTTCTTATTATTCCAGCGCGGTCAAAGGTCAGTAGATTACTGAAACGGCGAGGCGTTGGCCAGCCCGATGAGAGGCTCGTCACAATGTCGGATTGGCGCACTCCACAATTGATCGCGAAGGAGTATACTGGCCCATATCACCAAGCGCCCCAAGCAAAGGAATGTCTGTGTTCGGTTTCCCCTATTGCGGTCCCTTTCCGTCTGTTCTGCTCACCGTTCTGGTGTCGGTTTTGTTATCGCTGCTGAGCCCTCTGTCGAACGCCTCTGAGATGGCCGAGTTCAATACTTACTCTGGCTCAGTGACACTGACACCCGGCGAATCTGTACTCGCGGGCAAGCACTGGCGGTACATTGAGACATCGCAACTGACACCCGAGAAAGTACACACCCAGCTGGCGTCTCTGGATGTAGTTACAGCCTGGCAGCAAAGCACGGAAGACTACCTGAACCTGGGCATGGCACATGACGGCTATTGGCTCACCCTGTCAGTTACATCCGAGGAAGATGGGCAGTGGTACCTACGCAACCGCTATTCCCTGTTGGATCTCGCGATTCTGTTCCAGTGCCCGCACGGCGTCACTGATAGCAGCCAATGCTCCGTCACTCGGGGCGGAGACCGGATTCCTTACCACGAGCGGGTAATAGACCACCCTAATCTGATTCTTCCGGTGGATGTTTCCGCGGGCCAGACCTACGACCTGTACCTGTACGTCACCACGGAAGGAACCTATCAGCTGCCGATGGAGTTTGTAGGGCAAGAACAGCTTCAGGAGCAGTTAATCCATAACGGCGTGTTCCGGGGTGCGTACTACGCCGTGATGCTGGCGATGGCTCTGTATAATCTGGTTCTCTTTTTCGCAGTCCGAGACCGGCTCTACCTCTATTACACTGCCTTCGTCTCCAGCTTCCTGTTCTTTCATATGAACTTTGAAGGGTCGGCCTACGGTTACTTCTGGCCCGACTCACCCGAATTGAACAGTTTTATGGTGCCGCTTACCTTCGCCATCAGTCAGTTCTTTTTTGCTCTGTTTCTGCCACAGCTGCTGTACCTGAGAAACTACTGCCCGAAAGCCGATATGGTGTACCGGATTTATGTTCCTGTGACACTGGCATTTGCAGTGATGTCCTTTGCTGCGCCGTATCAGACCGCAGTAAGTTGGCAGAATTACGTCAACTCCTTCCTGGCCATTTATACCTTGATTGCGGGTATACGCGCCTGGACGCAAGGACACAAGCCAGCGAAGTACTTCACCCTCGCCTGGCTGGCGTTCATGGTGGGTGTGGTGTCTGCCAACCTGAGTGCACTCGGCATTATTCCCGGCACGCCGCTCGTGCTCTATGGCTATCAGATCGGCTCTGTCTTTGACGTCATTCTGATCTCTCTGGCGATGGGCGCCCGGATCAATATGCTGCGTGATGCCCGTGAACGAGACCAACGGCGCCTCACGGACAGTCAGAACGAATCCATCCGATTATTGAAGCAGTACGAAGACCTCTACCAGAATTCACTGTCAGGACGCTTCCAGCTGAACAGTCAATGCGAAGTCATAGGATGTAACCCCGCTTTTGCCAGCATTCTTGGATTCCGTAATGTCGATGAGGTGCTGCAGGTCAAACCGCACCTCGACCAACTCATCGAAACACCACAAGCCTCGATAGAACTGTGGGATGTTTTGGAACGCCATACGCAGGTCAGTGGTTACGAGCTGACGCTGATGCCTAAACGTGGATCAGCCGTCAAAGCCATCCTTACCATGCGCCGGGATAAACGCGGTGACGATGCATGTTGGGCGGGCTCCTTCCTCAATGTGACCGAAAAATACGAGCAAGAAAACGCCCTGCAGAAGCTACAGGAAAACCGTCAGGCCTCAATGCAACAGCTGGTTATGGGTGTATCTCATGAAATGAATACGCCCCTGGGCAATATTCGACTTGCTGCCACTCACATACAGGACCGAGTAGAGCACGACGTCACGCAGATTGATCCTGACTTCAAGTCAGCGATACACCAGGTCAACGACAACATAGCCCGGCTTGCTGATCTGAATAAGCTGATTCAGTCATCGATGGGCGATACTTCATCGCAGCAGCCAGACAGTATTTACCTCAGATCCTGGTTCTCAACCTGGACAGAAGACACCCTGAAACGCTACCCCAAGCTTGAGCTGGAAGTCATTAGTTACCCTGATACGGCACTGTGGCGCGGTCAGGTTACGTTGCTGGAGCGGGTACTGAATCAACTGACAGACAATGCTGTAGTGCACAATGGCGAGGTGTATAACGGCACCCAACTCTACGTCCGGGTATCAGCGTCACTGGAAGACGACTCACTGACGATTGAGTTCCAGGACAATGGCCGCGGTATCAGTGCCGATGCCAAGGACAAAATTTTTATGCCGTTCTATACGACACGCCGCGCAGAAGCGACAAAGAAAGGATTAGGCTTGTACGAGGTTCATAATCTGGTGACGCACGTCATGGGCGGCAGCCTAAACTGTCCGGATGTGAATCAGGGTTTTGCTATTCAGATTACATTGCCCGAAGTAGAGCAGGAGGTGCGCCCAGCTGGAGATCTCCCCAGCCAGGCGAGTTGGTAACTCAAGGGAAGAATTACAGACCGGCGGCCAATTCACTGGCCAAGCGGATGGCACGTTTGGCATCCAGTTCACCGGCGAATTCTGCGCCACCCACCAGGTGGGTACGGAACGCTGTTTCTTCTTTCAGAGCTTCATAGATGGCATTGACGGAAACCTGTCCAGCACACACAACGATATGATCGACTTCCAGAAGGCGTGGTTCTGACACCTCACCTTTTGTGACTGTGATGTGCAGGCCTTTTTCATCAACCTTGTCGTAGCTGACGCCACCGATCATTTCGACGTGCTTCATTTTCAGCACAGCTCGGTGTACCCAACCAGTGGTCTTATTCAGACCTTTACCGTGAGCAGTGGTCTTACGCTGCAGCAAGTAAAGCTTACGTGGCGAAGGCTCAATATCGGAAGCAATCAAACCACCGCGAGTGGTGTTTGTAATATCGACGCCCCACTCTTTCATCCACGCTTCTTTGTTCAGCGTGGTCGACTCACCTTCGTGCGCCAGGTATTCACCCACGTCAAAACCAATACCGCCGGCTCCCATGATGGCGACGCTGCCGCCTAGCTTCATTTCATTGGCGAGCAACTCCTGATACGTCACCACTTTATCGCTGTCGATACCTGGCATTTTTGGTACTCGCGGTTCCACACCGGTCGCAACCACAACGTCATCAAAGCCCGCTGCCTTCAATTCGTCGGCAGAAACAATGGTATTCAATTTGAGGTCGATACCAAGACGTTCAATCATGGTATTGAAGTAACGAATGGTCTCTTTGAATTCTTCTTTGCCGGGAATACGGGAAGCGTAATTAAACTGACCACCGATCTCGCCACGACCTTCAAACAGAGTCACGTTGTGGCCTCGCTCGGCGGCAACGGTCGCAGCAGCCAGACCCGCAGGACCTGCACCGACTACCGCTACCTTGCGCGGTTGCGTCGTTTTAACGTACGTCAACGATGTCTCATGACACGCACGAGGATTCACCAAACAGCTGGCTCGCTTGTTCTCGAAGGTATGGTCAAGACAGGCCTGGTTACAGGCGATACAGGTGTTAATCTCGTCGACGCGATTTTCTTCAACTTTCTTAACCCAGAATGCATCTGCCAATAATGGGCGAGCCATTGAGACCATGTCGGCCTTACCACTCGACAGGACTTCCTCAGCCGTGTCCGGCATATTAATGCGGTTTGATGCCACAACCGGAATACTGACCTGCTCTTTGACCTTGGCGGTCGCGTCAACAAACGCTGCACGCGGCACCGAGGTAACGATCGTCGGAACACGCGCTTCGTGCCAACCAATACCAGTATTGATCAGGGTGACGCCTTCCGCCTCGAGGGCTTTCGCAAGAGTGATCACTTCTTCCATCGTCGATGCGTCTTCCACCAGATCAAGCATGGACAGACGGAACATCACAATAAAATCAGGACCGACCGCTTTACGCACCGCCCGGACCACTTCCAGAGGGAAGCGCATGCGGTTTTCGTACGAACCACCAAATTCGTCGGTACGTTTGTTAGTGCGAGCGTTCAGCATCTGGGTAATGAAGTAACCTTCAGAACCCATGATCTCTACGCCATCGTAATTCGCTTTCTGTGCCAGCTTTGCAGCACGAGCGTAATGACCGATGGTTTTATAAACCTGCTTGGTCGTCAGTTCGCGCGGTTTGAACGGTGTAATCGGCGACTTAATGGCAGAAGGCGCAACGTTAAACGGGGTGTAGCCGTAACGACCCGCATGCAACAGCTGGAGCAGGATCTTACTGCCGTTTTCGTGTACGGCCGAGGTCACCTTCTTGTGGAAAGGTACCTGCCAATTACTCAGCATCTTTGAACCAAACGGCAACAGGTCACCAGAACGGTTAGGTGAGAAACCACCGGTTACCAGCAGACCAACGCCTCCACGGGCCCGTTCTGCAAAGTACTCAGCCAGCTCGCTGAAATGCCATGGACGATCTTCGAGGCCGGTGTGCATCGACCCCATCATTACGCGGTTTTTCAGTGTGGTAAACCCCAGATCGAGGGGTTCCAGGATGTGCGGATACTGGCTCATAGGTTTCTCTCATCAGTTGCAGCTCTGGCGGCTGCCTTCTCATCAATATGCAACCAGTTTAGCCATTGGCCCGGCATTTGAAATGATCAAGTATTACGATAAAGATACCATATAGAACAAATATCATTTAATAAACAAACTGGCCCCCACAGAAAACATGGTCTAACTTTAATGGAGCAAATAAACCATCTGGAGTCTGCCTCATGTTCTTCTCTCGCAAGCCTGCTGCGTCGGGCGATGTTAACGCCATAGAATCTGAAAAATTAGGCATATTGAACGCGATTGAGAGCTCACAAGCGATGGCTGAGTTCAGCCCAGAGGGTATCGTTTTAAGAGCCAATTCCGAATATCACAAGCTGTTCGGTTTCCCGGACGGACACCTGACCGACCGGCCGCACCGGGAGCTTTGCCATAGCCGCGACATAGAGTCACCCGACTATCAGGAATTCTGGCGCAAGCTGGGATCAGGAGAGTTGGTCAACGGCCAATTCCGCCGCAAGAACGCCAGTGGACAGACACTCTGGCTGGACGGCACCTATGCTCCAGTCAAAGACGCCAGCGGCCGTATCACAAAGATTGTAAAAATCGCCCACGACATTACTGAGCTTATGGAGGCGAATAACCATTTCAGCGATGCCTTCAAGGCCGTAGAGCGCTCAATGGCGGTGATCGAATTTGACGTCAACGGCGTCATTCAACGTGCTAACGACAACTTCCTGGGTGCGACGGGCTACACCGCAGCGGAAATCATCGGTCAGCATCACCGGATATTTATGCCGGCGGACGACGCCTCTTCACCAGAGTACGCTCAGTTTTGGGAAAACCTGGCTCAGGGCAAGTTCATCAGCAGCCGTTTCCGCCGGGTCCGCAAAGATGGTCAGGACTTATGGCTTGAGGCTTCCTACACCCCACTTATCTCATCCGAGGGTGACGTCTACGGCGTGGTGAAGTTCGCAACCGACATCACAGAAAGCGTACAGAAAGCACTGACCGAGAAAGAGCGTGCTGCCAGCGCTTTCCATATCACGACTGCAACCGAGCAATCCGCCAGTACCGGTACCGATATTATCCAGCAAGCATCTGATGAAATGACCAAAGTTTCGACGGCGGTATCGGAAGCGGCAGCGGTAATCTCTGAGCTTGGCGCACAATCGGATATGATTACATCAATCGTTAACACCATTCGCGGTATTGCTGATCAGACCAACCTCCTCGCACTGAATGCTGCGATTGAGGCTGCTCGCGCTGGCGACCAAGGTCGTGGATTCGCAGTGGTTGCGGACGAAGTACGGCAACTGGCAGCCAGAACCAGTAGTTCGACGGAAGAAATTTCTCAGATGATCAACAAGATGCAAAGCGGAACATCAAAAGCGATTGAAAGCATGGAGTCATGCCAGACTCAGGCTGGCCAGGGGGTAGCCCTGGCAACGCGCGCCGGAGAGGTGATTCTGGAAATCCGCGAGGGTACACGCGAAGCCGTAAATGCCGTCAGTATTTTCTCTGACAGTCTCAGCTCGTGAGTCGCATGTGACGACTCACTCCGAATGACCCAAGCCTGGCGACCAACTTACTTAATCAGTCGTCAGTGATCTGAATATCCGGGATCACTAACGGCGCATCATAGGTCATTAACGCAACCGCCAACCGTCGTGCCGCATGACGATACATCATGGCCACCTCAGAACAATCATCCGCTGCAACAACCGGAGTCCCGGCATCACTCTGCTCACGAATGTAAGTCGACAGCGGCAGTGATCCCAGCACTGTGGTCTCATAGGTTTCTGCTAATCTGTCTGCGCCGTCAGTACCGAAAATATGCTCTGCGTGCCCACACTGGGAACAGATGTGCATGCTCATATTTTCAATCATACCCAATACCGGAATATCCACCTTGCGGAACATCTCGATACCTTTGCGAGCATCGGCTACGGCGATGTCTTGTGGCGTCGTCACGATGACTGCGCCACTGACGGGGAATTTCTGACTCAGCGTAAGCTGAATATCTCCGGTACCCGGTGGCATATCGATAATCAGATAATCGAGCTCGCCCCACTGCGTCTGAGTCAGAATCTGCATCAAGGCGCCGGATACCATCGGCCCCCGCCAAACCATAGGGGTACTTTCGGTAACCAGATACGCCATCGACATGGTTTTCAGACCGTGCGCTTCAATCGGAATAAACCACTTATTATCGATGGTTTCCGGGCGAGTACCTTCTTCAATTCCAAGCATAATGCCTTGGGAAGGACCGTAGATATCCGCATCAAGCAAGCCCACTTTGGCACCGTCTTTTGCCAGAGCCAGTGCCAGATTGACGCTGGTCGTTGACTTACCTACCCCACCTTTACCAGAGGCAATGGCAACAATATTTTTAACGTCTGAAATTGCTTCGAGGGCGGATTGCGCCTTGTGCTCGGTGACTTCCCACGAAATATTCACTACCGCAGAAGTACATCCGTCGATGTTCTCAAGGGCAGTTTGAAGGAGTTGCGCGATTCCTACTTTGAGTGACTCACAGGGATACTCAAAATGAATATCAACCTCGATGCTGCCTGCATCGATGCGGATATCACGCACACAACCGGCACTGATCAGATCACTTTCTAAGTATGGGTCTGTGTATCCGCTCAGTGCGGCTTCAATTTGTGGCTGGGTTAATTGTGCCAAGGTTCACCTGGTTTATCTGGGAGAAAACGCCGATTGTACGCCGCCGCCTTTCAGAAGTCAGGCATGCTCAGGAATACGTGGTACCGCCGCAAGTAAATGCTGTGTGTACTCGTGCTGAGGGTCACTCATCAGCGAATGAGTGTTCCCCTGCTCGACCAGCTTACCGTTACGCATCACCGCTACGCGGTGCGCAAGGTGCGGAATAATCGATAAATCATGGGTAATAAACAGATAGGACAACCCCATCTCCTGCTGCAATTCCTGCAACAGTGACAACACCTGCCCCCGGATAGATACATCGAGAGCACTCGTCGGTTCATCACAGATAATCAATTCGGGCTCTACTGCAATGGCCCGTGCAATCGCAATTCGCTGGCGCTGACCACCGGAAAACTCATGTGGATAGCGATGCAAGTGGGAGGCGTCCAGACCTACTCGCTTCAGCAACGTTTCAATACGCTGAAGACGAGATTCACTGGAGCCGCCAAGACCGAGGCTCAACATGCCCTCTTCAATGATCTCACGGACCGTCATACGTGGGTTCATCGAAGAAAACGGGTCCTGAAAGATAACCTGAATACGCTTTCGATACGGTGCAAATGCTCGCCGACTCAACGAGTCAACACGCGTGCCGTCAAAATAAATCGAGCCAGACTCAGTGTCTTCAAGACGAAGGATTGCGCGACCGACCGTGCTCTTTCCCGAACCGGATTCACCGACCAGAGCTAACGTTTCCCCACGCCCGATTTTTAAGCTGATGCCGTCAACTGCTTTGGTGTGGCCTACCACACGTTGCAATACACCGCGCTTTTCCGGAAACCACACTTTTACATCCGTCACTTCCAGAAGTGGCGCATGTTCAGTTTCAGTTAAGTAATCATCCGGCTGCGGTAATGAGTGAATTAACTGGCGGCTGTATTCATGTTCAGGGCGAACAAAAAATTCCGAGCGTTCGGCTTGTTCGAGGATATGTCCATGACGCATCACCGCAATGCGATCAGCCATTTCTGCCACCACGCCCATATCATGAGTGATCAGCAATACGGCGAGATCACGACTTCGACGTAATTCATTGAGTAGTTCCAGAATCTGCTTTTGGATGGTCACATCCAGAGCGGTAGTAGGCTCATCTGCAATTAATAACTCGGGCTCACACGCCAGTGCCATAGCGATCATGACACGTTGTTTCTGACCGCCAGAAAGCTGATGCGGGTACCAGTTTATACGTGCATTGGCATCTGGAATACCGACTTCCTCAAGCAAGGCTACTATGTCTTCCCGCAGCGCTTTACCGCGATGCAAGGCAAGCACTTCACCAATCTGACGCCCTATTGTGTGAACAGGATTGAGTGAACTCTGCGGCTCCTGAAATACCATCGCAATCCGCCGGCCACGTACCGCATTCATCTGTACTTCAGTCAATGCAAAAAGGGAATCGTTACCTAAGCGAACATCGCCGTCCGTAATGTCCAGGCCATCGGCCAACAAACGCATAATGGCCAGACTGGTCAGGGACTTTCCTGATCCACTCTCACCAACCAGCGCAAAGACCTCACCAGCAGATATCGAGAAACTGATACCGTCGACCAAGGGCGTATTGCCCGCCTTTATCTGGAGATTTTCAACATGGAGTAGAGGTTTCATGAATTATCTCCGCTACCGCTCATTCGAGGATCGAACACATCCCGCACTCGGTCTGAGAATAGATTCGCTGCAAGAACCAGCGTAAACATAAGAATAAAAGCAGCAATGACAGACCACCAGACAACAGGCTCCCGCGCCAACTCTGAACGCGCCTCGTTAATCATATTGCCCCAGCTTTTCATCGACGAGTCGACCCCTACACCGATGTAGCTAAGCACGGCCTCGGCAAGAACAAAGGCACTGAAATCCAACACCAGAGCGATCAGAATAATATGCGTCGTATTAGGCAAAATATGACGCATAATCACGCGCCAACGACTGACCCCGAACGCATGCGCCGCCTGCACATATTCCAGCTGACTGACTTTTAGTGTTTCGGCCCGTAACAGGCGGCACAATCCTGTCCAACTCGTCATACCCAAAATGAAACACAGCGCGATAAAGCGGAAGTCCGCCCGATCACTCAATAACTTAAATTGTTCGGGGTTGGTTTCGATATAAACGTTAATTAACAGCACCGAGGCCGCGATCAGCAGAATGCCCGGAATCGAGTTCAGTGTGGTGTAGATGTATTGCACCACATCATCTACCCAGCCCCTGAAGTAACCAGCGGATATTCCCAACAGCACTGCCAGAGGCAGGGTAACCAAGGTCGCGAGTGTACCGATTAACACCCCCGTCCGGATTGCCTTAATAGCCCCGTATAAAACATCCTGCCCCACCTTGTCGGTACCCAGGACGTGGTAATACTGACTCATCTGTAATGCCCACGAAGACACAACGACGATGGCAGCAAACGTAAAGTAAATGACCGGCCACGGCAGGCGGGAATCCTCTTTTCGGATATACCAATGATGAATGAACAGTACGATTAAAATTGGCACCAGAGTCCAGCCAATCGCCGTCAGGCTTTTCACCACTATATCTGCAACATGCTGTTCTTCCATCGTGATATGACTACCACCATGTTCAAGACGCGGAAATTCACGAACAACAGTGCCGTCATCAGACTCAATGTTTTCCTTGGCGAACGAATAGATGGCGAAAGGCGCAGAGTACGTTTTCTCGTCTCTGTCCAACATAGGCGCCAGTATCAGATCCAGAACACTGGTCATCTCGGGAGCATAATGCACATCCGTTGATTCGGCCGTTGCTTCCAACCGCTTCTGAAAATGCAAAGAATCGGTTAAAGCGATCAATACATAGAACAAAATCACCATGAATGAAGCTGCGCCAATTCTAGACTCAAAGACTTTCGCCCACCGTCCACGGGCCAGCGGATTCTTTAATACAGATACAACAAAGCAAAGCAGTGATGCGACCAGAATAAATATGAGTATGTCGCTCCACAGGAGATGTACGCGTACGTCAAATACTTCCATTAAGACAACCTCACGCGGGGATCGACCAGAGTGTAAGAAATATCGGTAAGCAGCAGTCCGATGATGTACAACACAGAGCCGAGGAACACCATGCTACGTACAATGGCAAAATCCTGAGCCTGAATGGCTTCAAGCGTGTAACTGCCAAGGCCCGGTATACCAAAGAAGGATTCCACCAGCAGGCTTCCCATAAATAACGATGGAATCACTACCACCACGCTGGTCAGAATCGGGATCATACCGTTGGGTAAAATATGTCGGAACAGTACGGTCAGTTCAGAAACGCCTTTTGCACGTGCCGTCCGCACGTAATCTTTATTCGCCTCTTCCAGAAACAAAGTCCGGTACAAGCGCGTTCCGCCGCCGATCCCCGAAATCACGCCGATAATTACCGGCAACAGTAAAAACCGCCAGGCATCGACGCCACTGAGATATCCGGATACGGGGACCAGATTCCACTCTTTAGCGAAGAAAAACTGACCCGCAATAACGTAAAACACACCGGAGATCGACATCAGCGCGACACACAGAATCATGGCGCCGGTATCGAACAGACTGGCCCGGAACATCACCACAAACAAAGCAAAAGCTATGTTTACTGCGATGCCAATTGCGAACGTCGGCAAGGCGACCGCAAGGCTTGGCCACATACGCTGTTCGATATCCGCAGCAATATTCCGACCGGCATCCGATTTTCCGAAATCAAGCGCAAACAGACTCAACGATTTTTCAAAGAAAATTGTCTCGGTAACAGCGGCTGGCCCTTCATGGGCGGTATTAAACAGCAAGGGCTTGTCGTAGCCCCGCTGAACTTTCCATTCCTGAATGGCCACTTCGCTCACATAACGGTCGCCAAGTTGAACACGAGCCATCTGGTCGGGCGTATTCACGACGAAAAATAAGGCGAAGGTCAGGAGGTTGACGCCAATAAGAATCGGCACCGCATACAGTAAACGGCGAACGATGTATGCCAACATCAGCGTTGTCTCCCTACAGTATTTACTCGGTGGTTAAGACGGCGTCGGTATCCCACGTAGCCCGGCAGTGCCAGCACAATAACAAGCAAAGCAACAAGCAGTAGTGGCCCCAAAACCGGGCGATTGGAAGACTCCTGCATGGCACTGCGCTGTTCAGGGTCAATGCGCATATATTTCAATACGGCTTTGCTGATGCCGTGCGGCTTACTGTTGTATACCCAAGCATTATTCAGCACATAGGAGTGTGGGTGGAACGTCGATGCCCAAGGCATATCATGTTGAGTGATATCGATCATTTCACGAATAATCGCCATACGCTCAGGAGAGTTTTCCATGAGTTTCATTTCACGGAACAGCTCATTATATCTGGGATTATCGTAGTTACTGGAGTTTACCCCTGCCCCTTGCGTTACGACCTGACCGTTCGGGCCGTATAAAAGAAACAGGAAATTCTCTGCATCGGGGTAATCAGCCAACCAGCCCCACTGAAATAGCTGAGCATTGCCAGTCTTCATTTTTTCTTTGAAACGATTGTAATCCGATCCACGGATATTCAGCTGGATTCCCAGCTGCTTCATTTTTTTAATCAGCCAGTCATGAGACGCGCCGCCGGACGACGAGACCGTTGTATCAAAGTTCAGCACCAGCGGCTCGCCGGTTTCGGCATTGCGTCCATCCGGGTAGCCAGCACGGGCCATCAGCTCTTTGGCGTAGTCGATGCTCTTTCGCACCGGTTTGCCATTTACCCAGTCGAACACTGAGGTGTTCACGCCCTCTTCGCCCTGCTGATAGCCGAATATGCCCGGAGGAATCGGACTCATGCCGGTTTCACCGCGACCGTTATAGAAAATAGAAATATATTCTTCCTGATCGTAAGCAATCGCTATTGCATGGCGCAGCAGTCGTTTACGCTCGCGCTCTTCCACCGTGCCTGTATCTCCCACTACCTCATCAAGCATATTAAAGCCGAAGTAGTAGGTGCCCGGCATCACGGCGATATCCAGTTTAATACCGCGGTCTCTCATATCGTCTGACAGTGCGATGCCCTCGGCATCAATACTGATCGCCTGATCAAAGCTATCACTGGCCACACCGGAACGGTCGTAGTAGCCCTGCAAAAACTTGCTCCACAGTGGGATAGACTCTTTTTCAAGGCGGTATACAACTTTGTCGATAAAGGGCAACGCCTGTCCGGCATCATCAAGTAAACCGGCCGCGCGGTCCGCAGGCTCACCTTCCGCTGGGTAAAAGTCGTCGCGGTAATTCGGATTACGTTCCAGAACAATCGCCTCATTCGGATCGTTCTTAGTCATCATGTAAGGCCCGGTACCAATCGGATACCAATCCAGAGTGATATTGCGATCATTCATACCCGGCATGCTGTAGAAGCGATCAGCCTCAGGTGGCACAGGTGCGAAAAAGTGGAACGCGAGCCAGTAACTGAACTGCGGATACTTTCCCTTCAGGCGAACACGGAAGCGATAACGATCAATCACTTCAATGCCATCAAATTCTATCGTCCGTAAGTCCAGCCACTCGCCGTCCTGCTGCGCTGCGCGCGCCTCTTTTGCCGGTTCGGCAAACTCGGTCATGCCCTGAATGTACTGCGCCAATAGCCCACGAATCGGTGACAACAGAGTCGGGTCAGCCAGTCGGCGGATCTGATAGGTGTAATCCGCGGCCACCAGTTCTCTGGTTCCTGTTTGAGCAAAATCACTCAGGGCGCTGTATTGAGACGCTTCAGCAGCGGTTTCAAACGCATAGTAAGGTTCGCCATCGTCGTTCAACGCCAGCGCCGGATGCGGCTGATAATAGATACCCGGCTTAATATCGAAGTAATAGTCACTGTATGCGAGGTCTTCTGCTTCGGCGGAAACCGGTTGTTCGTCCGCATTGCGATACACGATTTCGGGTAAAGCCGTGAGAGTGTTTGCTTCCAGTTCAAAAGGACGCTTAAGGTAGTGATACTGCAACGGTGGATCGTAGATCTGATCGATAAAACGCCCTTCGTCCGCGCTGTACGAGATCACAGGGTCAAGGTGTTTCGGCGGACCCGAGAAGTTGGAGTAGAGAATGTTCTTACCTGCATCCTCCGCGGGGTGAGGGTTGTTCCACGCTTGGTCAGAACAGCCAGTAACCCAGAAGGCCGTGCTGAGCATCAGAGCGATGCCAATGAAAGATTCCCGTATTTTCATTTACTTCCCGTATTGATGCGGCTGGTATCGACGATCCGACAATCTCTTTGAGTCTGCCAGCTTTTCACCACGACGCAAGTGGTCGTTACTACTGTTCGTGGTAACAGTGCCGTAGTTTATTCCAAATAGCTATTAACACTAGTCGCTTATGTTCTTGTACGACATAACGCTATTTTGGGATAATGCGCGCCCGGTAAATTTAGCGAAGGTCCGTTTTTGATGAGTTCGGACCGATAACGATAGTAGAGAAACGATGACCGATTACCTGCTTATTCTGGTAAGCACCATCCTTGTGAACAACTTTGTACTTGTTCAGTTCCTGGGATTGTGCCCTTTTATGGGGGTGTCCAATAAACTGGAAACCGCCATAGGCATGGGTGCGGCAACGACCTTTGTCCTGACACTGGCATCCGTCTGTAGCTATCTGGTCTACAACTATCTGCTATTACCGCTGGACCTTACTTACCTCAAGACCATCAGTTTCATCATGGTGATTGCCGTTGTCGTGGGCTTCACTGAGCTGGCCATTCGTAAAACCAGTCCCCTTTTGTACCGGGTATTGGGTATTTTCCTGCCGCTTATCACTACCAACTGTGCGGTTCTCGGTGTTGCTCTGCTGAACATCAAGCGCGATAACACCTTCGTTGAGTCAATTTTGTACGGGTTTGGCGCAGCTGTCGGCTTCTCCCTTGTGATGGTCTTGTTTGCTGCCATGCGTGAGCGTATCGCTGTAGCCGATGTGCCAGCACCTTTTCAGGGGTCAGCCATCGCGATGGTGACGGCGGGCCTGATGTCACTGGCATTTCTGGGCTTCACCGGCCTGGTCAGCATCTGAGGAGGCCCAATGAGTACTATCCTGATCGCAATCATTGTTCTGGCCGTTCTCGCAGCGGTATTTGGTGCGCTACTTGGTTTCGCCTCGGTAAAGTTTCATGTTGAGGGCAACCCCATCGTTGATCAGGTCAACGATCTGCTGCCTCAGACACAGTGCGGCCAATGCGGTTACCCTGGTTGCAAACCCTACGCTGAAGCCATCGCCGATGGCGACAAGATCAATAAATGCCCTCCGGGCGGTGAAAGCACGATTCAGGCACTCGCCGACCTGCTTGGTGTGGAACCAGAGCCTCTGGACGCCGAGCACGGTGCCGAAAAAGATGTACCTCTGGTCGCGGTTATTCGCGAAGACGAATGTATTGGCTGCACAAAGTGCATCCAGGCATGCCCGGTTGATGCCATTCTGGGATCGGCCAAGCAAATGCATACGGTTATCGCAGATGAGTGCACCGGCTGCGACCTGTGTGTCGAGCCTTGCCCCGTAGATTGTATCGACATGGTGCCAGTCACGACCGACAAGAGTAATTGGTATTGGCAGGCCCCCACATCGGGTGTTGAGCTGATTGCGACCGATCGTCGATCTGTTCCAGCGGAGGGTCACGCGTGAGTCAGTTGATTCAGTTGTTCGACTTTGACGGCGGCATTCACCCTCCCGAAAACAAGCACCAGTCAAATCACAGGCCGATCCGAAAGGCCCCGCTGCCCGATGAGCTAGTGCTGCCTCTGCATCAGCACATTGGCGCACCGTCAAAACCAGTTGTCAGCACCGGTGATACTGTTTTGAAAGGCCAGATCATCGCAGAGCCAGAGGGTTTCGTATCCGCGCCGCTTCATGCGCCAACCTCGGGCATTGTAAAAGCACTGGAATTACGTCAGGTTCCTCACGCATCCGGGCTCAGCGAACTTTGCATTGTGATTGAGCCAGATGGCAAAGATACCTGGATTGAGCGTCAAAGCCTGAGATCTGAACTGGGCCTGTCCGACGCAGATGCCCTGCCAGCTGACGAAGTGGTAGAGCGCATTCGCAATTGCGGTATTGCTGGTCTCGGCGGAGCTGGCTTCCCTACCGCAGTCAAGCTGCACACTGGTGACCACAATATCGACACGCTTATCCTTAACGGGGCTGAGTGTGAACCCTACATCACCGCCGACGACATGCTGATGCGTGAGCACGCTACAGAGGTCATTCGCGGTGCAGTAATCCTGCAAGGTGTGCTGACAGCACAGCGCTGCCTGATTGGCGTCGAGGACAACAAGCCCGAAGCCATCGAGGCACTCAAACGCGCGGTTTCAGACAACCCTGAGGCCAATGGTGTTCTGGTTGTTACCATACCGACCAAGTATCCGTCCGGTGGCGAGAAACAATTGATTCAGATTCTGACTGGCAAGGAAGTCCCCTCCGGTGGTATCCCGGCCAGCCTTGGAATCGTATGTCAAAACGTGGCTACGGCCGCCGCCATCGCAGACGCCGTGGATCATGGCCTACCACTGATAAGCCGTATCACCACTGTTACTGGCGATGCAGTTCGGGATAAAGGCAACTGGGAAGTATTGTTCGGTACACCCGTCAGCCATCTTCTTAACCTGAGCGGCTATCGAGCTCAAAAGCGTGAGCGTGTTGTTATGGGTGGGCCCATGATGGGCTTCGCACTGCCGACCACTGAACTTCCTGTCGTGAAAACGACAAACTGTCTGCTTGCTCCAACTGAGAAAGAACTGCCTACCAACAATATGGCCATGGCCTGTATCCGCTGCGGTATGTGCGCTGATGCATGCCCTGCAGATCTGCTGCCACAGCAGCTCTACTGGTTCAGTAAGGCACAAGAGCTCGACAAAGCAGAACAGCATAACCTGTTTGACTGTATCGAATGTGGCGCCTGCTCTTACGTCTGCCCAAGCGAAATCCCCCTGGTGCAGTACTATCGCCACAGCAAAGGCGCGATTCGCGAGGAACGTGCGGCCGCTGAAAAAGCAGAACATGCTCGTATCCGCTACGAGGCACGTATCGAGCGACAGGAACGGGAAAAAGCCGAGAAAGAAGCGAAACGTAAAGCACGTGCTGAAGCCACCGCGAAGGCTCAGGATGCGAAAAAAGCGGCCGCTGCGAAAAAAGCAGAGGCCCCTGCCGCAGATCCCAGCTCATCAAACAAGCCGTCAGATAAGCCAGCAGCCGCTCCTTCGGTGGCTGCAGCCGGTAAACCCGATCCAAACAGTCTTGAGCGCTTGAAGAAGAAGCTCGACAGTGCGGAGTCTCGTCTTGAAAAAGCGCGTCAGCGTCTCAGCGAAGCTGAGGCCGAAGGCTCGGAAAAAGTACCGGCCATCCGGGAAGCGCTTGAAGCGCAGCAGGCAAAAGCGCTCGAGGCTAAAGCCGCCTATGAAGCCGCTAGGAATCCACAGCCTGAATCACCTGCTCCAGTTGGCACGAAACCAGATCCAAACAGTCTGGAACGCCTGAAGAAGAAGTGGGACAGCGCAGAATCCCGTTTAGAGAAGGCGAAGCAGCGCTTAAGCGAGGCCGAAGCAGAGGGCTCAGAGAAAGTCGACGCTATTCGTGAAGCCTTTGAAACACAGAAAGCCAAAGCGGCTGAGACCAAACTGGCATACGAAAGTGCTCTGAATCCAGCGCCTGTGCAGCAAGCAACAAGTCCAGAGCCAGTAGCTGAAGCGACACCTAAGCCCGATCCCCAGAGCCTTGAGCGCCTCAAAAAGAAATGGGACAGCGCGGAGTCGCGCCTCGAAAAAGCCAAGCAACGCTTAAGCGAGGCCGAAGAAGCGGGTAGCGATAAGGTCGAAGCGATTCGTGAGGCACTTGAAGCTCAGCAAGCCAAAGCGATCGAAACAAAAGCAGCATACGAAGCGGCACTTAACCCGAAACCGGCTCCTACTGAAGCCAGCGAAGCAGACAAAGCGCCTGAGATCAATAATAAGCCTGATCCGAACAGCCCAGAACGTCTCAAGAAAAAATGGGACAGTGCGGAGTCACGGCTCGAGAAAGCCAAACAGCGCCTGAGCGAAGCCGAAGCAGCAGGTTCCGATAAAGTGGAAGCTATTCGTGAAGCTATGCTGGCTCAACAAGCTAAAGCAGCTGAAACCAAAGCAGCGTACGAAGCCGCATGTGCCCCTTCCCTTTCCTCATTCACCGAGACGGAAGAGTCTCAGCCAGAGACAGCCGATGTTGATCCTGAGTTGGAGAAATTAAAGCGCAAGGTGCTGGCGCAAAAAGATCGTGTCGAGAAAGCTCGTGAAAGATTGAATATGGCCCGGGAAGAAGGGTTAGGTTCCGTCGAAGCACTAGAGCGCGCGCTGAATAAACAGATTGAAAAGCTGGCTGATCTTGAAGCCCAGACCAGCTCCGCAGGAGAAGCATAATCATGGCGCTGCTGACGCTGTCATCACCCCATACCCGTGGAACGAACCGGACCAGTCGTATTATGGCGACGGTTGCACTGGCAACCTTGCCCGGTCTGGCCGTCATGACCTGGTTATTCGGCTACGGAACCCTGATCAATACCGCCTTGGCGATCGTAACCGCCCTGCTCTCCGAAGCCATCGTTCTGAAAATGCGCCGCTATCCTGTGTCGTTCTTTCTGAAGGACAACACAGCGCTGGTCACCGGTCTGCTGCTGGGCCTGGCACTGCCTCCCCTTGCTCCATGGTGGATCACCGTATTTGCGACGGCCTTCTCCATCGTCTTTGCCAAGCAGATCTACGGCGGTATCGGTAACAATCCGTTCAACCCGGCCATGGTCGGCTACGCTCTGGTTCTGATTTCATTTCCGGTACAGATGACCACGAATTGGGCGATCTCTTTTCAGGTCAGCGGCCAGGATGTAGCGAGCTTTTCCGATACCCTGAGCATGATTTTCGCCTCCGCCCCCGGAATGGCGGATGCATACACTGGCGCGACCCCGCTTGATCAGTACAAACATCTGATCGGCCAGCAGACCAGCGAGCAAGTATTGCAGGCATCGACATTCAATGGCTGGCTAAATGGTGGCTGGGAATGGGTAAATCTAGCATTCCTCGCAGGCGGTTTGTTTTTGCTCGCGCGGAAAATCATCACCTGGCATATCCCAATTTCAATGTTGGTTGCATTAGCAGTATGTTCATTGGTTCTGGGGTGGGATGCAGACGCCTACACACCGGTTACTCTGCATATGCTCAGCGGCGCAACCATGCTCGGGGCGTTCTTTATCGCCACCGACCCTGTATCAGCATCTACTACACCAACCGGGAAAATCATTTACGGCGCCGGTATTGGCATATTGGTGTACCTGATCCGCACTTGGGGCGCCTATCCCGATGCCGTGGCGTTTGCCGTACTGTTAATGAACTTCACGGCGCCTTTCATCGACGCATACACACAGCCAAGAAGTTACGGACACAAGAAAGCTAAGCGTGGGCTTAAGTCGGGGGATCAATAATGGTCGAATTGCTGACTGCCATCCGTAAGAACGCTGTTGGTCTCGCCATATTCGCAATGGTGACTGCTGGTGCAATTGCGCTGACACAGACACTGACCAGTGAACGCATTGCGAATAACATCAAGGCGGCGGAAGGTCGTGCTTTAAATCAGATCGTACCCGCGGACAGTTACGATAATGATCTGCTGACGGACACATTATCCATAGCGCCATTTGCTGATGCTGAGTTGTTGGGGCCAATTCCCGATAACGCAGTTGTGTACCGTGCCCGTAATCAGGGACAAATCAGCGCCGTTATTCTTCCCGCAGTCGCACCAGACGGCTACACCACCCACATCGATATGATTGTCGGTATTCGTGCAGATGGATCACTGGCTGGCGTCCGCGTCGTCGCGCACAGAGAGACACCAGGATTGGGTGACAAGATTGAAGTGCGCAAATCGGACTGGATCAAAGATTTCGAAGGTAAGTCGTTGCTCAATCCTGAAGCAGACGGATGGGCTGTGAAGAAAGATGGCGGTGAATTCGATGAGTTCACTGGTGCCACCATCACACCTCGGGCCGTCGTTGCGTCGGTATACAATGCACTGGCGTTTTTTGAACAGCATCGAGACGAGCTGTTAGATCCCGACCTGAATCCCGCACGTCTTGCAGCAAGAGGAACTTCCAATGGCAACTAAGTCATACAGCGACATTTCCTTAGATGGATTATGGAAAAACAACCCCGCTCTGGTGCAACTGTTAGGTCTGTGTCCATTGCTGGCTGTAACCGGATCGGTGGTCAATGCGCTGGGACTGGGTCTTGCCACATTGATGGTACTGGTCGGTTCCAATGCCGCCGTATCTCTGATTCGCAATCATGTATCCGATGCTGTGCGACTACCTGCGTTTGTGATGATCATCGCTTCGTTTGTGACCGTCACCGAGCTGACGATGCAGGCTTTTACTTACGAACTGTACGAAGTACTCGGGATCTTCATTCCGCTGATCGTTACTAATTGCGCTATTTTGGGGCGCGCAGACGCATTCGCCTGCAAAAACCCGATCCTGCCATCCGTTGTGGACGGTGTCATGATGGCTATTGGTTTTGCCGTTGTACTAGTGATGTTGGGTGCGTTACGCGAGGTCACAGGTCAGGGCGTGATCTTTGGTAATATGGATTTGCTGTTCGGACCGGTAGCAGCAGACTGGAAAATCGTTCTGTTCAACGATTACCCCGACTTCCTGTTCGCGATTCTCCCACCCGGTGCGTTTGTGGGCATGGGTCTGATCATCGCTTTCAAGAACATCATTGATGATCGACTGGACAAGGCAGCGGCAGCAAAAGCCGCTCCTGTCGAGAAAGGCAGTAAACGAGTACGTGTTACCGTTGAATAACGGTGAGGTGCGATAGCTCAAAGTGCGATCAGCAGTCATGCGCTGCTGGTCGCTCTTATTAATGGTCTGTTAACTACTCTGCTCAGTTAACTGCTGTGAATTCAACTGAGCATCGACAATGCCGTTAGCAATCCGGTATTCCGTCGCTTTGTCTGCGTATATGGTAGCCGATGCCCCCAGCATTCCTACGAAAAAGAGCTCAGCAAACACTTTATGGTTCTTAAAGTTGTAGTGCATCAACCGGATCGTCACAGAACCCAGCGCAAGTGCAACCAAGCTCCCAAAAATAATTGACTGAATGAGCAGGCTTGAGTCCGGCAGTTCAGCGCCTGTGCTCAACCATTCCAACGTACCCTTGGTAAGAAATCCTGTCGCCATCAGCAAGAATGCAACCGCAGGTACCGCATAACGGTCAGGACGCTGTTGATGCTCTAAGCCTTCCAGACGCTGCAGAATATCTGCAAACTCCGCCATTACGGGCAGCGCCTTATCACCGAATGCCTCCATCTCAGATTGTTCTGCAGCGTTGTCTTCGACCAGAGCCCATAAGCGACCACGTCGGCATACCAGCTTCACAAGGCGCACCGTATCGGGCGAACCAAGGTTGAACAGATTGAGCAGACGGTCACTCAGTCCAGGAGCGGCAGCCAGTGCCTGAGAAGCAGTAAAATCGTCGGAAAGTATGACCAGACTATCGTCAAATGCAGGGTGGCAGATGCGCTTGTCGCTATCTATGCCTACCCGTCCAAGCAATCGGTCGAGTTGAGTGTGACGCCGCATCACAAAATCATAACGACGAGAGACTTTCATCCCTACTTTGATTTGTCGACCTGAGCGACCGTTGTAGGTTCGATACTCATATCCGATTCCCGCATGTTGGCCCGCAACCCCTTTCCACTCTGCCGTAAAGCGATGCATGAGCATTGCTGCAGCGAAAAGTCCAAGACACGCAAAGCCTATAGTCAGCCACATATTCAGTATCCTTCCACTCAGTTATCACAACTTTTGTGTACGACGAACGACCATACGTTCCGGCCATCCGTACCCTAACTTTAGTTCATGAGATCAATCCGTGACTTGGATCACGCTTGACCGGCTCAAAATGACACCGGAGCTGCCCAGAAAAACTCCGTGTTTTACCCTCAGGCAAATCAGTGCCAGTCACAGCCAGAACATTTTCTGACGTCGCCAGTTTATGAAGCAAGACGTGAGCCAGCTCACGGACATGTACAACAATGGCAACTCAGAAAGACCATCAACCGACAGGAAATGTGTCTGACCGGGTGCTTATCTGGATTGTTATATGGATGCTGAAAGACAAAGTGACCTGACGACCGGACTAAAGACCATAAGACCAAGGTCAAACATGCCGGATAAGGCACTTCATATGTGGTGCGGGCACTATTCAGACAGCGTAGACAAAATGAACCGCAAGGTGGCCGTTACTACAGCATTGATTATCAGGTCGGCGTGATAAGCAAAACAGTCGTCTTTGTGATGGAGGGTGAGAATCTGAATTGCCTACCGGACGTCGATGGCACCGTCTTATGTATCTGCCCGCCGGGAGAAGAATGCGACATCCCTGTCGTTAACTGATTCGGACGATCAGAACTGAACCACTTCTCCGTGTTTCATCACGGAGAAGTGACTCCCATCAATACCTTTCGCCTCCAACGCATCTGCCAACTTCAGTGGCGGCTCGTCCATTTCTTCATCCGTTAGAATAAAGGTTCCCCAGTGCATGCCAATTGCCTTACGAGCATTGAGGTCAAGGTAAACCTGCACCGCCTCCTCCGGGCTCATGTGTGCATCTTTCATAAACCATCTTGGGTCATAGGCACCAATAGGAATCGCAGCGAGGTCAATGTCCGGATAGCGGGAGCCAATTTCTTTGAAATCATCTGAATATCCGCTGTCCCCCGCATGGAAGAAGCGAAAGCCTCCTGCATCCACCAGCCACCCAGCCCATAGCGTTCGGTTGCGATCGAAGAAGGTGCGCTGCGACCAGTGTTTAACGGGCAATGCGGTCAACGTCATGCCGTCGTGCGTGTAGGACTGCCACCAGTCCAGCTCTACCGCAGTTTTAATGCCGTAACTGACCAGCTCTTCCTTCAGCCCCAGTGGCACAACAAATACAGGTGGATTGTCCGGCTGCTTGTTGTAAATCCCGGTCAGGGAAGCCTCATCAAGATGATCGTAGTGATTATGAGAAATCACCACAGCATGAATGTGCGGCAATGCTTCAATACTCAGTGGTGGCACGACGATGCGCTCGGGTCCGGCAAAACTCAGCGGAGACGCCCGCTCAGAGAAGTGCGGATCGGTCAGAACGTTCTTGCCACCGGCCTGCAGAAGAAACGCGCTGTGCCCCAGCCAGGTAACCTGAGTGGCAACCGGCTGAGCAAGTACCTCAGGATCGGGCTCCATCACATCAAACGCCATAGCATCGGGCTCAGTGCGACTCCAGCGCCAGCGCAGTAAATCGGTAAACGATTTACTGATTGCCGTACCGTCCGTGTTCACAAAGGTTCCATCTGCTCTGTGGTGCGCGGGGCGATCTGCCATAGCAGCATCAGGCTCGTTAACGAATACGGCCGCGCAACCGGCAGCAACAAGAAGACTGGCAACTAACAGAAGGGTTGTTTTCAACTGTAGGTTCTCAAAACATGAAAACTTAAGGGTCTCCAAGTTACCCTCAGATTTCAATCTATAAAGGCCAATCCTTGTTGGAACAGTGTAACCCGGCTGTGAGTATGGAATACTTCCCCCAGCTAATAAAAACAATAATAATCGGGTACCCGTTAATGTTCACACATCGTGCGCTGCACCTTCCTGTTGTTCTTTCTCTCCCTGTCCTACTTAGCGGCTGTATCCTCGATGATATTCCGATTGGAACGGGTTACGCGGCAAAAAACATCTGCTCGGGTCTATGGATCAGTGGTATCGAAGAAACCCGCCTGACCGAAGACTTCGTGGCACCTCAGATCTCTCCGCTGCCATTGATCTGGAAAATCGACATCGACGAATCCAACCATACCGTCACGGTGCGGGATCGGATTTTCGGCTCAAAAAATGAAAAAGTGGCTTACTACCGCGAGGGGCTTGGGTGCACTCTGGTGCATGACAAGTCTCTGGCAGAGCTGGACAGACAAGCTCCCACCGAGCTGTTAGCCGGCCAAGTGGACTATCACTCGCCGTGGCCACAAGGAGAAGCATCCATTGACCAACTTCATCCGGCCTTCGATCACTCTGCCTTGGAAATGCACATCGATGAAGCTTTCCGGGATACGCCAGATGCAACGCGCAACACACTGTCCGTAGCCGTTGCCTACAAAGGACAGCTAGTCAGTGAACGGTACTCAGATGATATTGAACCCGATAGCCCCCTGCTAAGCTGGTCGATGGCCAAGAGTATCGCTGCAACAGTAATTGGCTTACTTTACGATCAAGGCCGACTCTCACCGCTGGCACCTGCCCCTGTAGCAGAATGGACAGGCACAGAAAAGTCAGTCATCACGCTGAAGAACATGCTTCAGATGAATGCTGGTCTGGACTGGAATGAAGCCGCTCAAGGCGAAGATCCCGATCAGGGGTTTGGATTATTTGAAGTCCCGGATATGCCCGGTTACTACGCAGAACAGGCACTCGATACACCACCCGGCACCCGCTTCAATTACTCTACTGGCAACAGCAATTTGTTAGCCCGCATCGCTCAGAATGAAGTAGGCGGAACCCTTGAAGACTACTACCAGTTCGTTCAACAAACGCTGTTTCAGCCATTAGGTATCCAGAGTGCCGTGATCGAGTTTGACGCTGAAGGCCAGCCAGTTGGCGGCGCATTCCATTATCTGACGACACGAGACTGGGCGCGGCTTGGACAGCTTTATCTGAACGAGGGTGAGTGGAACGGCGAGCAGCTCCTGTCCAGCGACTGGATTGAGCAGACTCTGACGCCATCTGGGCCCAACCCTCTTTACGGCTATCAACTTTGGCTGAATACAAACCAGGGCTTCTGGTCCGACCTTCCTGCTAATACTTACGCTTTCCGGGGCTTTCAGGGGCAGATAGTGATGATGCTGCCAGACCACGACCTGGTCATCGTGCGCACCGGTGTCACCTTCAATAACGAAGGCGCATCGTCTACCTCAGACCCTGCGGGCATTCAGGCACTGGCCCTTGGGGTCATTGCGTCTCTGAAACCTGAATAATGCGCGGCTTATGCTGGCCGAACAGAACGGCCAGCATCTGGTTCTGTGCATGACGCCCCCGTCTGGCAAGCCATGTTTTCCCGCCCGGAATCAAGCGGATCACCGTATGAAACGTCGCATTGAGGGGCGTAAACAACAGTGGATACCAAGGCAAACGACAAGCGGGTAAGCCCAGCGCACGCATGCCCTGAGAACCAATAAACAAACGGATAATGCTGAGGTGTACTTCTTTATCCCAGTGGCTTCTCAACCACTGGAAGCTTGGGTAGTAACGCCCAAGAGGTTCATCCATTAGAGACTGTGCGAGCAATCGCGAAGTGTCATCCGCCTGCGCCTGGCTGAGCAGATTCCGATACAAGGCCACCCTTCCGGACTGCTCAGTATCGACCAGAAGGTCAGAGTTAACGCCCATTAGCCAGCCAATATAACGCCAAAGGTGCATCACATCGGCACCTTCTTGTTTGCTGACCGGCACACCAAGGATTCGCTGCCCCAACAGAAACATCACGGAGAATGCTAGGTACGTGACCTGCATATCTACCTGATTCACCGGTAGTCCAAGGTAGTCAGCATCCCAATCACTGCGACCAGACAACTGACGGCGTACCATGGCGTGTATCAAACGAACACGAAGGGTTGTAGAGAAGCCTGTGCCACCGGGAAGAATGCCTCCCTTCTCAGTGCAGTCCATCCACCACTTCGTCGTTTCTGCAACGCGCCGCTGAGCGCCTTTCTCCAGCGCGCCGGTTTTCACGAGTGTCTGGTTAATCGCGCTGGCCTGATATCCCGCCATCAATCCAAAATCACGGAGAATACGCATCCCGGTCTTACCCGATCGGGCGATAACATCACACCCGCGGTCTAACGCATCCGTGTTGACCCAATCTGGCAGTTGAGTTGTCTGCGCAAGAAATGCCGCAAGTGGCATGGGAAGTTCGGAATCGCACGCAGCATCCGGATTAAGTGCGCGTTCAACCAAGGACCAACGCCCCTCTGCCGAGGCGAGCCATTCAGCAACTTCGTCAGCGAGGGGGTCACCGACGTTCAGCTGTCTTCCGAGGGCTTCCCACTGCTCACGATCCGGTTCAGCCAGAGATTCATCACGAATAAGCATAAGAAGCGGCGAAGCAATTTTTCTTGCCTGATGAATGTGTATGCCATGACGTTCCGGAATCATCATAAATGTCTCTCCAACATGCACTGTTGCGACAACCGGCCAGCAACCGGTACTGATGAGTACCACGCTAAACAGGCGCACTGGTACTGTCAAGTACCAATCGCTATACTGTTCTCAATTCAGGATAAACGGTAAGGAGCGGACGATGACCGCAGCCGCCACAGACCACAAAGAACGATTGCTCAGTGCATTGGAACGTATCTTATCCACCAAGAGCTATCGGGATGTCACACTGTCCGATATAACAGCGGGCGCAAAAGTCTCCCGGCGTAGCTTCTACGAAAACTTCAGCAACAAGGATGACTGCCTCCTGGCGCTGGCCAGAATCACCAGCCAACGCATTATGGAAAGCATTCTCCACGCACACTCTCCCGGTGACAGTTGGGTTGATACCGTATCGAAAGTAACGCGTGGATATCTGGAGTTCATCGGCTCTCACCCGACGCTTATGTACGCCCTGTATGTTGAAGTGGCGGCGCTCGGCCAAGAAGGCTTGCTTCTGCGGCGGGATATCGGACAACTGTTTGCGCGTTTTCTGAGTCTGCAAACGCAACTGCGCAGGAAAAACGAAGAAATACATCACGAGCTGTCAGAACACGCTGCTCTTGCGCTGGTTGCTGGAATCAATGAATTGATACTGCAGGTTTTTGTCGAATCAGACAGCGGATCATTAAGTGAAGAGTTGAACAAACAACTTCCTGAGATTGGTGAGGTTGCCCAGTCACTCATACTGCGAATGACGGGCTCCGCTGAGTGAGCCCGCAAGCCCGCCTACAGACAACTCACATCCTCGTCGACCTGACGCATAACCAGTAGTATCTGGCCAACATGCAGCCCGAATTTCGTCATCCGGGTTTCGTTCACGACCACGCCGTCGGCCACCTGAAACATCCAGTCATCCATGTTCAGGTCAATCGTATCACCGGGCTCACCATAACGAAGCGTATAGGCCATATGAATGGCGTTACCAGACCACTCCATAATGGTCGCCTCTGGTACGTCTGACGCCTGAGCGCTCAGCACTTCACGTCCATCCTGTAATGCAGGAGTGAGAGTCCAGACACGGGTTTCGCGCTTTGGGCCGGCCCCCGCTTCGTCATAGAAATAGAAAACCTCGTCCAGGGTACCGACCCCGTCTTTATCCCAGCTCGCGTCGATACGGGCATTAAACGAGCGAATTTCGGCACCGCTGCGATCACGCACTACGCCGTCGGCACAAATTTTCCCGTTGAAGAAAGTCTGCGGAATCAGTTTGGGAGAACGTCCTTCCGCATGTTCAACCTGAACACTGGAGCAACCAGTGACGGCCGCGGCGGCGAAGGCACCTACAAGTGCAACCCCACGAACAGGTTTGAGAGAAAACAGAGCAGCAGACATAGACACCTCGAAGTTATTCAATACTTATACAGAGTATCTAACTCTCTCTCAGTTCCTGCAATAGCACGATGGAATTAAGATACCGCGGCACAATTTTGAAGCTTCGTTCTGCAACATAGTTGTGTGACATAGCCCTACAAAATAGCCCTGCAAAATAGCCCCGCAGTACTGTCTCTTCAGGTACCGGCGACATTCATTATCCAGCCTATCGCTAAAACCTGAGGCACTGTCACCAGAGGCAGGAACAATGCAATCTTCCAGCTTCGCGTGGTCTCTTTAAGCGCCATGATTTCCGTGTAATCCGTTGCCGCACCCGCCATCAAAAAAGTGAACGCATTACCGGGTACCCCGGCCCGATTAAACAGATCAGCGGCAATAGGGCTTGAGCCCTCCGAGCACACTTCTATCAAAGTCGTTGCCAGCAGTGTCAGTAGCAATCCTGTCATACTGGCGCCAAACCAGACTCCAAAGCTTTCGGGTGGCACAAAGGCTCGAATTAACGCCACCAGCACAACACCAAAGACAACCCAGCGCAGCACCATTCGGGACTCCTTCAGGCCGCCCCAGAACATGGCCAACAGAGCTTTCGGGCTCCAGCTGTGCTTTGCCCACTCCTCACGGACAGCAGGCCAGAACGCAACCTCATCCGCCTCCATAGTATTGGGGTTACAGGGAAGAACGCCGCGGTCGCACAGGCGATCGAATATCCAACCGCTTATCCACGCAATTACCATCGACGCGACAATAAAGATCAACGTCCATTGCAGACCGATCAAGCCCACCAGTATCAAGGTGAGTGTCAACGAATTCCACGGACTGGCAATCAGGAATGCCATCACCTGCCCCAGACTCGCGCCTCGCTCGTACAGCTTCATCCCGACCATCAGAATGCCGTGGTTACACAGATCAAGAAGCAGCCCAGCCAGCGTTGCCCGGAAGATACCGCGCTTGGTTCCACCCGGGCCGAGCACAGACATAATGGCCTCTCGGGGAATACGCCCCAGTATTCCGACGAAGAATGCTGCAGACAGAATCCCCCACCACATGGCATTAACCATTTCGTAACTGGTATGAAACATCACACCCAGCCAGTCTGGAACGGTTTCGTTGTGACCGACTACCAGGAAAGCACCGTACCCCACGACAACAGCAGGTAGGCACGTCCACATAATCCAGTCACGACGTTTCTGCCCCTCAGGCGCCGTATCGCAACACCCCGACGCAGCGGACGTGGGCGTGGGCGTGGGCGTGGGCGCGGGCGTGGAAGCGCAGCAAGACGTCGATGTTGAACATGCCGTCGAACTGGTTACTGACGAAGTGTCGTGTTCGCCACTGTGCTTCGCATTGTCTGCCTTTGTAGATCCTGCAGAACTGCAACAGCTTTTGTTGTCATTACTCATGATGACCCCCTTCAATCAGATGGCAGATATGATCTCCGCATGGTGCGCAGTCCGGTAGCGCCTGCCACTCCCTTACCGCCGACTCCATGCGTGATACCAGCGATTGCATGGAGTTAAGTTTCTGTCGTGCCTCGGTAAGCCGCAACTCAATCAACTCACGAGCATGTGGACAGGGTGACTCGCCGGATGTTGCATCGTTCAGCAATTGCCGGATATCGTCCAGGGTGAACCCCAACTCACGGGCGCGCAGAATAAAAGCAAGCTGTCGCTCTTCTTCCGCACTGAAATAGTGATACCCCGACGCGTCTTTGTCTGGCGACAACAAACCAGACCGGACGTAATGACGCACGGTATTCACGTTCACCGAAAACCGATTCGCTAACTCTCCCGCTTTCATACACTGCACTCCGTCTCTGCACATTATGAGTGTACGATAAACCTGTGAGCGACTCACAGGTCAAGGGCACCCCTGACATTCATTTGTGTTCGTCACCGTGCCATTCAAGCGGATGTAAGCTATCGTTGTATATGAAGGTTTTTTAGGAACCGCCGGATGCAAAAAAGACATTACCCCAATCGCAAAGGCCAGACGTCGCCTGGCATGTGGGCAATGTTGCTACTCGCGGTATTTATGGCGTGTCCGGTCTATGCCCTGACTGTAACGACCAGTGAAGGATTTACCAGCTATACCCTGAATGCAGGCTTGGAGTATCGCCTTCAGCCCGATGCACAACGTCCAGCCCCTAACGCCGCCTGGGACGTTTCCCGCGATACTCTGACGTTCGGCTTCAACCCTTCCCATCTCTGGATTCGTTTCGGCGTTCACAACACGAGTGCACTTCCGCAAGATCTTATACTGGACATTGAATACCCGCTTCTTGACGAAGTCGACGTGATTGTCGTCAGCCCCACCGGCGATGAGCGGATACACTACCTCGGCGATCTCCGCCCCATCAGTGAACAGGAAATCGAACATCCGCACCTACTGACGCCAATCACTCTGGCTCCAGGTGAAGAAAACAAAATCCTTATACGGGTAAAAACAGAGGCCACCCTGAATATTCCGATGACGCTGTGGTCAAAAAGCGCATTTATAGGCAGCACTCAGCATGACACCGCTTACGATTTACTCATGTATGGAATACTGATTGGCGTTGCCTTATATCACCTGCTCCTGTTTGTTCAGCTGCGAGAGCCAGCGTACTTTTGGTACTCCGTTTTTCTATTGAGTCTGGTCAGCGTCTTTGCTTACTTTCAGGGCTACATCAATGCCTATGTCATCAGCGATATTCGCGACCAGAGCAATCACTTTCTCCCCTGGGCCTACGCGCTGGTTGCCAGTTCCTGCATTCTCTATATTCAACCAACGCTTGACCTGCCACGCAGTCGACCGGGCTATTCCCGTGCGTTAACCATCACCATGTGTGCTGGCATGCTGCTCGCAGTCGTCTCCTCTTTCATTGCCTATTCGATCGCGATAAAACTCCTCACCGTCTACGCAGTTGGCGCCGCACTGATTGTGATTGGTGCTCAAGCTATACGCGCAATCGACCGTTATGAGCCTGCTTTTTATGGCGTCAGCGCCGGTGCTTTTCTGGTGGCAGGAATGGGGATCACAGTACTCGAGAAAACCGGGCAGATTACCTCCACACCGTTGTCGCGTTCGGCTGGTGATATTGGCTTCACTATCATGGCGATTTTTTACGCCCTTCTGCTCTCTCAGAGAATGCGCTGGGAACAAGACAGACGCCACAAAGCGGAACAAGCCGTAGCACTGAGTAACGCCGAACTACTGCAAACGCAAAAGCAATTAAATCAGGAGTTAGACAGCCTGGTGCATGCACGCACTCAGGAACTGGAAAAGGCTAACGAACGCCTACACCACGCCAGCGTTACCGATCCACTCACTAAACTCTACAACCGACGTTACTTCGATGATGCGTTAGTGACGCATCATGATTCGGCCATCAAGTTCAACGAAAGCCTTGCTGTCATACTGTTGGACATCGATCATTTTAAACGAATTAACGACACCTACGGACATCCCGCCGGTGACGTGTGCCTGATCACCATTGCCCAACGCATAAAGTCAGTCGGCGAACGCTACGAGGCTATTTGTGCAAGGTACGGTGGCGAAGAGTTTATTCTTCTTCTACAGAATAAGAGTCAGAGTGAAGCGCAACATATTGCCGAGGATCTGCTTACCACCATCAAGCAATCTCCGGTGCCGATCCCGGGTGGCGAGATCACCGTCACCACCAGTATCGGTCTGGCGATCATGACACCACAACGCAATACCAACCCCGACGACATACTGAAAAGCGCCGATGACTTACTGTACAAGGCGAAAGATGCGGGACGCGACCGGATTTTTTCCTCTCCAGCGGCCCCTGTAAATTAGAGTATCTCTGAATCATTCAGCACGGCGTTTTAGCGCCGCACCTAGGAACGTTACTCAGGTTGGCCGAACGTTTTGATGCCCAACGCATCGAGACTAAATGCCCACAGATCATCGGTGAGAGCCTGACTGCGCGAAGAGCGACTGCGGATACCCGGCTTGCGGCGACACCAATATCCACCATTTCGGTTTGTGTTTTCATCTGTGGCCAGAAATATCTGAGTGTCGGCACCCTTTGCTTCCGAAATCAAAAACGGAAAAAATACCTTGGTAAACAAATCTGGAAACTGACGATAAAACTCTGTTTTCACGCCACCCGGGTGGAACGAAAACACCTTAATACTTTCGTTCTTCAACTGTTGTTCAAGACCATTTAAAAACAGAATATTCGCCAGCTTTGAACGGCCATACAGTAAGAACTGCTTCAACAGAAACTGATCTCCGCGAGGAGGCTCTGTAATTGTCTTGCGGAAATCAAGAATGTTACCAACCCAATGCGCGACGGAACTGGTGACGATAATTCGTGCATCCTGCGATTTTCTCAGCAACGGCAACAGCTTGTGCGTCAGCAAAAAGTGTCCCATGTGCGTAGCCGCAAACATGTACTCATGACCGGCAGAATTCTTACGAATGGACGAGGTAAACAATCCGGCATTCAGAATCAGCAAATCGAGTGACTCGAATCGAGAACTCATCGCCTCTGAAAAATCCGAGACACTTTCGTAGTCCGCCATGTCAATGGACATAAACTCAACCACGGCGTCCTTTGATGCGGATTTAATCTCCTCAACAACGCGTTCGCCCTTTTCCAGATCACGAGCTGCAATAATGACTCGATAACCCTTCATGGCCAGCGTTTCAGCTGTGATCTTACCCAGTCCTGCACTGCCACCGGTGATAAGTGCCGTTTTCATCCTGATACCCTGATTGTGTGTTTTTATTGTTTGGTTACGTGCCTGGTTACAGAGACACCTTAATATCCGCAATCACTGCGTTTGCAGTCTCACGAGCAGAATCAACAGACTCGTCACGAGCAAGCGCTACACCAAGGCGACGTTTTCCAGCCACCTCTGGCTTCCCGAATAAACGTATCTGCGTATTGATTCGGCGTAACGCCGCACTGAGATTGCCGTACTGCATATTCGATGAATCACCACTCACCAGCAGAACCGAAGAAGCCGATGGTCCTGTCTGCACGATATTCGGAATAGGTAAACCGAGAATTGCACGAGCATGCAAAGCAAACTCCGACAGATCTTGTGAAACAAGCGTAACCAGACCGGTATCATGCGGTCGCGGTGACACCTCGCTGAAAATCACTTCATCACCTTTAACAAAAAGTTCGACACCAAACAGTCCTTTACCACCCAGTTCCGAGGTGACCTTTTCTGCGATATCTTTTGCTTTCTGCAAAGCAGAGGCAGTCATTTCCTGTGGCTGCCAGGATTCCTGATAATCACCGTCTTCCTGACGGTGTCCAATCGGCTCACAGAAGCTGGTGACAATATTACCGGTACCATCGTCATGGCGAATGGTGAGCAGCGTAATTTCAAAATCGAAGTCGACAAAACCCTCGACAATGACTTTACCCTTACCCGCCCGGCCGCCTTCCTGAGCGTAGTCCCATGCGGCTTTAATCTGATCACCGGAGCGTACAAAGCTCTGGCCTTTACCAGATGAACTCATGATCGGCTTCACCAGACACGGAAGCCCAATAGCCTCTACCGCTGCGTTGTATTCTTCTTCACTGGCGGCGAACTGATAGCTCGAGGTGGGAACATTTAATTCCTCTGCTGCAAGACGGCGAATGCCCTCGCGGTTCATGGTCAACTGTGTTGCACGTGCAGTAGGAACAACGTTGAACCCTTCACTTTCCAGTTCGGCGAGCGTATCCGTCGCAATCGCTTCAATTTCAGGAACGATCAGAGCTGGTTTCTCTTTCTCAATAACTGTCCTGAGTGCATCCCCGTCCAGCATAGAAATAACATGACTACGATCAGCAACCTGCATCGCTGGTGCATTTGCATAGCGATCTACTGCTATGACCTCGCATCCCAGACGCTGCAGTTCAATGGCAACTTCCTTGCCCAACTCACCCGCCCCACACAAAAGAACGCGAGTCGCCATTGGCGAAAATGGTGTTCCGATAACAGTCATATTCTTCAATTTCCAATCTATGTAAAAAGGCTCAGTGACGAATCACGAATCTGGCTGAACCACATTAAAAAAATTCATTGCTGCGCGTTCACGTTCTCCAACCAAACGCATAACAGCTTGCTTCTCCGTATTACTCATCACACTCCACTCCGTAATTTCATGAGCGGTACGATAGCAACCGAGGCATACATTATTTTCATCCAGCGCACAGATACTGACGCAAGGAGATGCTACTGGACGATCAACCTGGTCTGTCACAGCGACACCTCTTCTAACGTCGTTAAGTAACGAGCTGCATTCTGTACGTAGTGTGCAGTGCTGGCCTCCAGCATTTTTTTCTGCATGTCGTTTAATTCGCGCTTAATCGTTGCGGGGGAACCAACGACCAAAGAACCGTCGGGAATTTCCATGCCTTCTGGGATCAGTGCATTTGCCCCTATGATGCAGTGCTTGCCAATTTTTGCCTTATTCAGCACCACAGCGCCAATACCGATCAGAGAATAATCGCCAATGTCGCAGCCGTGGAGCATGACGTTATGCCCCACTGTCACGCCCTTGCCGAGAGTCAGTTTAATACCCGGGTCGGTATGCAGTACGGCGCCGTCCTGCACATTAGAGGCCTCACCGATGGTGATCACATCGTTGTCGCCGCGCAGGACTGCGTTAAACCACACGCTGGATTTGTCCTCCAGTACGACGCTACCAATCACCGTGGCGTTATCCGCGACAAATACATCTTCGCCCTTCTCCGGCGTGCGATCTCCTACTCGATAAAACATAAGCGTCTCTCTCAATCAGATGCGGTATCAATACTTTAATGAGATATTGCAATCCCAGAAGTTATTCATCAGCTCAGCAATCATCATCGCTGTCAGGCCCCAGATATTGAATTCTTCATAGTCGTAACTGGGAAGCCGAATACTACCACGCTCAAAATAACGACTCGGAGGTTCAGTAAACAGGGTAAGCGGCACTTCGAACACCGCATCCAGCTCATCCAGACTCGGTGTGTGCGTCAGTTGGGGCGGAATCACAGCCAGTACTGGCGTGACCAGATATCCAAAACGGCTGACTACCTGATCCAACTCACCAATAACTTGTACGTCAGCAGAATCAAGGGCGACCTCCTCCTGAGCCTCACGCAAAGCCGTAGCAATGATGTGGTCGTCTTCAGGGTCACGTTTGCCCCCCGGAAAGGCGACCTCACCTTTGTGCGAAGACAAGTGTGCCGCCCTGCGCGTAAGTAGCAGCTTCGGCTCTGGTTCATCGGTAATCGCGACCAGTACACCGGCCTCCGCCAGATCCGGCTGCGGAATCCTGCGCGGTGTCAGCGTCTCGTGACGCTCAACCAGTTGTTCTATTAAAGATTTCTCATTCATGCGGCTATTGTACTGTGTCATTCACTAATAATGCAGCGCCGCAGTAACTGTCATTCAGCCCAGTCTAGGATAGCCATCACCACAACAATGGCTCAATTTAACCAATCCAAGATCATTTAATAGATCATTTAATAATCAATGCGGTAATTCAAAGAAGTAAATACAATAAAAACAAAGCAAACAGATTTACTGAACAAATGGTTAAGCCTCTGATTATTAACGGTTTTATTTGTAACACAAAGTTACAGTAAAGAATTTTTCGATAAGAATCAGTCAGTTAGACAGGTTAAACAATCGGCATGATGGATGTTTGACGCCTACCGCATCGGGTAGACTAGTCTCAGAAATTTGCAAACACGTGATTTTCTGAAAGTGAAATCCGATACGAGGTACAGAGCCGTGGAAATGCCATCTTTTGACGAAATGGTTCGCTTAGCGAAAAACGATCCGGAGACACTGGAACGAATCCGCCTGAAACTCATTGAAGAAACCATTGCTGAAGCACCGGAAAATTGCCACCGCCGGTTGCGTGGTCTGCAATTCCAGATTGATATGGAGCGCCGTCGTGCGGCAAACCCTATGGGAGCCTGCGTCCGCATCTCCAAGATGATGCATGATTCGCTGTATACCATGCGCCAGACACTGAATGCGGCCATTGGCGAGTCAACCGACGATCTTGGTTTGGCCGTCGAAGAACCCGGTCAGGCTCAGGTGCTGTCATTCCCTATGCAGGCCAACAGCTGATTGAATATACTGTTCCCCTGATACCACAGGGGAACAACCATGAAGTACTGCAGCCAGTGTCGCGCTGAAGTCTCGTACGAAATACCCGAAGGCGACAGCCGCCATCGTCATATCTGCCAACACTGCGGCATCATTTTCTACAGTAATCCGCGCATTGTGGCGGGTACCCTTCCCGTCTTCGACGGTCAGATTCTCCTTTGTAAGCGCGCGATATCTCCCCGGAAAGGATACTGGACCTTGCCTGCTGGATTTATGGAAAACGGCGAGAGCACCGAGCAAGCTGCGTTGCGTGAAACCTGGGAAGAGGCTGAAGCTAAACCTGAACTTGGGCAGCTGTTCAGCATGATTACGGTGCCGCACATCGATCAGGTACATCTTTTCTTTCTGGCTACCCTGCCAACACCCAGCTTCTCGGCGGGGCCAGAAAGCCTCGAAGTGGCACTATTTCACCCCGAAGATATTCCGTGGGACGAGATTGCGTTCCCGACCGTATCCGAAACATTGCAGCGCTTTATAGATCAGCGCACTGGGCCACATGTGTTCGATATCAGGCCCGAGCAAGCACTAAGGGCCGGTGACGACTGAGTCATTATCTCAATGTCATCGCCTTTGAATAGTTACAGGTCAGCGAGTTGCCAGACGTCGTAAGCTGGTTCCTCGTACGGATGGGCCTTCTTCATGGCGGCAACGGCAGCTCGGATAAGGTTGTCTTCACATACCAGTTCCACACGATACTCCTCAACACGCTCAATAGAACCGACGACTCCAATATGAGGCTGCGCTCCTTCAGTCGGACGAAACTGGCCTTCCCCCTTCATCTCAAAGCAACAACGCTCGTAGTCACCAATACGCCCGGCACCGGTTGCAAAAACAGCGTCCTTTACCGCCTCCAGATTATCCTCGGGAACGAAGAACACGAATTTGTACATTGCATCACCTATTGGGTCAGTTGCTCTAGTTCAATCAAATTCGCCATGGCCTGCTGACTGCCAGAGCCGCAGATATCGGCATCCGCTTTGAAATTACCGCATACCGCAGGACGGGAAGGATCTCCGAACAGGCGACAAAGATTGTTGTCATCCAGCTGCACACACCGTACCCCCGCTGGCTTTCCTTTCGGCATGCCGGGAATCGGGGTTGTTATCGAGGGTGCAATGCAGCAAGCGCCGCATCCGGGTTCACAATTCATCATTCATCTCATCAGCGAATCGGACACATCATACCGAGAGAGCGAAAGGAATCACACGGCATCCGGCACTCACTGTACTGTCAGATGAGACTCAGCTTCTCAAAGGTCATCAACCGTCTGTACGGGCCTTGCCAGCAACAGTTCACTGGGATAGCCTTGCGACATCATTTATGGAGGCCGGTTTATGCGCCGTTTTTCGTTCCTGCTCGCGCTGTCCGCAGTGTCACTGTCTGCCCTGTCTTTATCCGCTTGGGCTGAACCGACGAATTTCCGCGTGGGAGCAGGCCTGTTAAAGTACGATGTTCATCCAGCACCGGACTACATGCCCGACTTTCGCCAGTCTGGCGTGACCCTGTTTGCCGAGTTCCCGCAGGACAACTACCACGGTTCGCGTTTCCTGCTCTATTCACTGGATGAAGATGACACCTCTTTATGGGGTTACGAAACACAGGTCATGATTGGCTACGGTTTAGCGCAACCCGGCTTTCGAATTCACACAGGCCCTGCCTGGCACAGAGAAGTGATTGATGTTCGCCGCGACGGCAAAGCTGATCCTCAGATATTCAACGGCTGGGGATGGCAGCTGGGTACGGGCTATCAGATAGAAGCTATCACCATCGAAGTCGCGGCAACCTACCGTGATACCCGCGACTATCGTATGGAAAATAAAATCGCGACCGGCCGAAACACGCCACCCGCGCCAATCCTCTCCAATCTGCTTATCAGTTATCGCTTCTGACGATTAAGGAAACACCATGCCCAACCCTGTCACAGTGAAGTACATGTCACGTGCAGAAATCGAGAGTCTGATGTTCAGTATGTCCGCAGAAGCGGGGAACACTCAGGCTGAACTCTTTGAAGCCCTGGTTCGCCGACTCCTTGAAATTATGGAGCAGGATAACGGCCGCTGATGTCCGTCGAGGTCATCGCGCAAGGCCATGGCTGGCTGGCTCTTAATAAACCCGCTGGTGCAAGTTTTCACAGCGAAGATGGCTCACAAGGCTTCTTTGCAGAAGCAGAAAACGACCTTAAGCAAAAACTCTGGCCCGTTCACCGGCTAGATAAAGTGACGTCCGGCGTGTTATTGGTCGCCACCGACGCAGAAACAGCCGCCCATCTGTCTAGCCAATTTGCATCGCGTACCACTCGCAAACAGTATCTGGCCCTATCCGATCAGCGCCCGAGAAAGAAACAAGGCTGGATCAAAGGCGATATGACCAGCGCCCGAAACGGCAGCTACCGCTTGCTCAGAACCTCGGACAACCCCGCTATCACTCACTTCGTCAGCCATTTTGATGAAGAGTCAGCCCTCAGGCTATTCCTGCTTAAGCCCCACACCGGAAAAACCCACCAGCTGCGCGTCGCAATGAAAAGCCTGGGCTCACCCATACTGGGCGATCGTCGCTATGGCGGAACAGACGCCGATAGGGCCTACCTGCATGCCTGGACACTGAAGTTTGAAGATGCTTCCGGCCCACAATTAATTGCCTGCCAACCTTCTGCTGGATCGTGGCCTATTATTCCACCCGACTGGTGCGAAAACGCTGGCGACTAGCAAGTTTCATCGCCATATGTTGATAGCTGTTTACTGATAGCCCTTGAATGTCAGGTGCATAGCGGCTCTGCACGTTGCAGCACACTCAGTCATATATTAGTATATTACCAATTAGTAATATTGAGACTGAGGACTTCCACATGCGAATGCACTCCCAGCCACATTTCTTAGTTACCGTTCTGCTCTCGCTGGGAATGACTTATCTGTCCTCACATGCTGGTGCGAACGAATACAAAGTCACACCGCTCACTATTCCTGATCGCTTCGAGCTGGATGGCAGGGTTGAAGCCGTCCATGCCGGTACTTTGTCTGCTCAAACCAGTGGCACGATATTGTCAGTATCCGGAGACGTCGGAGACCAGGTATCCAAGGGACAATTACTGATCCAGATTGACAATACTCAGCAGAAAGCGGCGGTAGCACAAGCAGAAGCCGCTTTGGCTCAAGCCAACGCGCTGAATGATGATGCGCAGACACTGCTAAAGCGCAATACCCGCCTGCACAAGCAAGGAACACTATCTGAGAGTGAGCTCGATCGGACCCAAGCACAAGCCAAAAGCGCCGCCGCCAATACAGAAGCGGCTAAAGCAGCACTTATTCAGGCCCAGGCACAGCTGTCTTACACACGGATTACCGCACCCTATGCGGGGGTCATCATGGAACGCTTCGTCGAAGTGGGCGAACTGGTTAACGTAGCCCAACCGCTGATCAGTGGATACGGCACAAATAAGATGCGTGTCATCACACACTTACCACAGCGCATCGCCAACCAATACAACAACTCCTCTCAGGTGAGTTTGCTCATTGATAACGCTGAGATTCAGGCGACTGATGCCACGCTTTATCCGTTCGCTGACGATAGATATCACAGCGTTCAATTGAGAGCCGACTTACCAGAAGCACAGAGCCACGTCGTCATTCCGGGGCAGTGGCTCAAAGTGAAAGTAACCGCTGGAAATCGGGAGGTCATCGCCGTACCTGAACAGGCCATATTGCGCCGCGGCGAGATAAGCTCGGTCTATGTTAAACAAGCAGAGCGCCCCGCCCTGTTGCGCCAGATCCGTCTGGGTAACGCATTCACCCAAGACAACGTTAACTGGGTTGAGGTCTTGGCAGGTCTTTCCGCCGGTGAATACATTCACCAGAACGCACTGGCCACACTAGGCAACCGTGGCAAGGCTACATCCGACGCAACTCCAGACAAGCAGTCAGACCAATAGAACGGGGCATTGTTCATGACACAACAGCTTGGTATTTCAGGTAAAACCGCAAAAGCGTTCCAGAATTCAGCGCTCACTCCATTGCTCGCGTTAGTAGGATTGTTGCTCGGCTTCTTCGCCATCATGGTGACGCCAAAAGAAGAAGAACCCCAGATCGACGTGACCTTCGCAAACGTATTCATCGGTTTCCCTGGTGCCAGTGCTATCGATGTGGAGCAACTCGTCGCCATTCCTGCCGAGCAGGTATTGTCAGAAATACAGGGGGTGGATGATATTTTCTCGATCAGTCAGCCCGGACAAGCAATTCTGACTGTTGCATTCGAGGTTGGCGTACCGCGAACTGAAGCCATCCTTAATCTGTATAACCAGATTCATAGTCACCGTGATTGGTTCCCACCCAACCTCGGTGTACTTGAGCCGGTTATAAAACCTATGGGTATCGACGATGTACCCATCATGAGCGTGACGCTGTTCAGTAACGACAATACGGTAAGCGCAAACGACCTGACGGCCATCGCTCACACTTTGGAAAGTGATCTGAAAAATATCGCAGGCACGCGTGATATCTACTCGATAGGAACTCATGCAGATGTTCTGAAGGTTACGCTTGAACCCTCCCGTCTGAACGGTCATGGCCTCACATTTGACGACGTTCGTAATGCACTACTCAGCGCCAACGCTGGAGGCAATCGCCATTCCCTGATCCAGAATAATGAGGTTATTCAGATCCAGGCGGGTCAATTCTTGCGTGATCGTCAGGATGTAGCCCAACTGATCGTTGGCCAGAGTCCACAAGGGCTGGTTTATCTCGGCGATGTTGCAGACATTAGCCTGACTCACGACACGCCGGACCAGTATGTCACTCACCTGGCACCGGGAATGGAACACAGCCGGCCGGCCGTCACACTGGCAATTGCAAAACAGCCCGGTACGAACGCCATCGACATCACACAAGGGATCGAACAACGGCTTAGTGCTCTCAAAAACAGCGTCATACCCGACGCGGTGACGACCGAAATCACTCGGGATTACGGTGTTACAGCGAAAGATAAATCCGACACACTGATCGCCAAGCTTCTTTTTGCGACGACTGCGGTCGTGCTTCTGGTCCTGATCACCATGAGTTGGCGCGAAGCCATTATCGTCGGTGGAGCCATATTCATTACGCTTGCCCTCACGCTCTTCGCAAGTTGGGGGTGGGGATTTACACTAAACCGTGTTTCCTTATTCGCACTGATTTTCTCTATCGGCATCCTGGTCGACGATGCCATTGTGGTGGTGGAAAATATTCATCGCCATATGCAGCAAGGTAAGAAAAACCTGCTCGATATTATTCCTGCTGCGGTCGATGAAGTTGGTGGCCCAACGATTCTGGCGACGTTCACCGTAATTGCTGCATTGATGCCTATGGCCTTTGTATCGGGACTGATGGGCCCTTATATGAGCCCAATTCCCATCAACGCTTCTACTGGAATGTTAATTTCCCTCGTAGTCGCGTTTGTGGTCACACCCTGGTTGTCCTATCGGCTGCTAAAAGGTGCTGGCAGGTCGGGACATGGGTCAGGCAGTGATATGAACACCACGTCCGCTGACACTGTGGAACCGTCCGGCAAGCTGTATAACGCCTTTAACAGTCTGATGCGCCCATTTATTTCAGGGGAGCATGCCGCTAAAAAACGAGGCCTTCTGTTCGCAGCAATCATCGCATTAATTTTGGCCGCAGTTTCACTCCCGGTGTTTACGGCCGTGGTCATGAAAATGCTGCCGTTTGACAACAAATCTGAACTTCAGATTGTCGTCGATATGCCAGAGAGCACCCCTGTTGAGCAAACTCTGGCCGTTCTTGAAACCCTATCGGCAGAGCTGATGACCATCCCTGAAGTGCGACATGTTCAACAGTACGCAGGCACCGCTGCGCCCATCAATTTTAATGGTCTTGTGCGGCAATATTATCTACGGAGCCTGCCCAATCAGGGGGATATTCAGGTAAATCTGCTTGATAAATCCCAACGCGATCGACCATCGCACGATATCGCACTGGCGCTTCGCGAACCTTTACAGGAAATCGGCAAGCGGTTTAATGCAAACGTAAAAATCGTAGAAGTTCCTCCGGGCCCACCCGTTATGTCGCCTATCGTTGCAGAGATCTACGGCCCGGATTACGGACTACAGATGGAGGCGGCTAAGTCATTACGTGCCCTCTTCGAGACTACCGAGGATATCGTCGATACAGACGACATGATCGAAGATGAGCAGAAGAAATGGCTACTTCGCATCGATCGTCAACGCGCAGCGCGTTTGGGTGTTTCTCAGGCAAGTGTTGTTCAGGCAATCAATACCGCCATCGGCGGAGAAGACGTCAGTTACCTGCATACGGGGCAACATAAATATCCTATGCCAGTGCGGTTGGAGTTATCGGAGGGCGATAAAGCCGGTATCAATAGCCTGCTCAGCCTCAGGGTCCGCTCTGTGTCTGGAGCATACATCGCGCTGGCAGATATCCTGACCATCACTGAATCAACGGCAGAGAAAACCCGCTATCGCAAAAATCTGAAACCTGTGGTGTTTGTCACTGCCGACATGGCTGGCCCATTAGATAGTCCTCTATACGGATTATTCAATATCTCTTCCGCCATGTCAGAAGCTGGCCTGAACTGGGAGCAATGGTTTATTCAACCACCTGCTATGTCTGACACGGTGGCCGTAAAGTGGGACGGCGAATGGCAGATTACCTATGAAACATTTCGCGATATGGGCATTGCCTATGGCATAGGTATGATTCTTATCTACCTGCTTGTCGTCGCTCAATTCCGCTCGTATCTCGTCCCCCTGATTATCATGGCTCCGATTCCGTTAACCGTGATTGGTGTTATGCCCGGGCACGCGCTTTTTCAGGCTCAATTTACGGCAACGTCTATGATTGGCATGATCGCTCTGGCTGGCATCATTGTCCGTAACTCCATTCTGTTAGTGGACTTTATCAACCAGAAGACCGAAGAAGGTATGCCCTTCGAAGACGCCGTCGTGATATCGGCAGCGGTTCGCTCGAAGCCCATCATTCTCACCGGTGTCGCCGCCATGATCGGAGCCTTCTTCATTCTCGATGACCCAATTTTCAATGGTCTCGCGATTTCTCTGATTTTTGGTATTCTGGTTTCGACGGTTCTGACGTTAATCGTGATTCCGCTGCTTTACTTCAGCGCGATGAAAAAACGGATACAATAGCCGTCGTTTAAATCTGACTACACATGGAAGTAACTGAGTTTGGAACCCCGCGCGCCCTCGTCACACAGACACGTATCGACGTCCGTCGTGCGGAGAATGTTCCTGCATATCGTACTGACCCTACTTATTGTCGGCGGTGTTGCCGCGACCATCCTCTATGCCATCCAGTTCCAGAGGGAAACAGAGCGCGCGCATCAGGAAATGTTGCGCATTACCAACACCTTCAAACCTGCAATGGCCCACGCGCTCTGGCAATATGATAAGTATCAGATAAAACTGCTGGTCGAAGGTCTGCACAGTGACCAGGGCGTCTCTTACGTCAAAGCATCCGATACAGAAAACTACTCTGCAACGGCAGGTACCCGGCCCTATCACACCGAGGTAACAGATATCCCGGTGTATTATCAGGATGTCATGGTCGGAACCCTGAGCGTCTCTAAATACAGCGGTGGCCCTTGGTTGCTGGCCCTGCAGCAGTCTCTGCCCTACATCACCAGTATCTTTATTCTCTTGGCGGTACTCGCCGCGGCACTGATGCTGGTAATCCACCGCAGCATTACCTACCGCATTACGCATCTCGCGCAGGCCGTTCAGACACGTATCGACGACGAGGTGTTATCGCCGGTAGACATCAGGCCCAGTGATGCGAACGACGAAATTGATCAGCTCATGCAGTCGTTCCGCACTCTCAATGAACGTCTTATTGATGAGATTCACCACAACACAGAAGTAAGCCGTAAGCTCTCTACCGTAAATGCGCAGCTGGAAGACCGAGTAGAAGAACGAACACGCCATCTGTCGAGTACGATTGAGCGCCTGAACCAAACGGTCGAAAAACTCAACACCACCCAGACTCAACTCATCGAAGCAGAGAAACTGTCCGCCCTTGGCAGTATGATTGCTGGTATTGGTCACGAAATTGAGACGCCACTCGGACTCTGCCTGACAATGGAATCGTGCCTGCGCAATGACATCGAAGCCGTACGCGAACATTGTGATGAGCACATCGATAACCAGGAATGGCAGCATGTTATCGAAAGCCTGAACCTCCTGAGAGACAACTTACGACGCGCCAGCGCTTTGATGACAAGTTTTAAATCCGTCACCGCGGGACAGATTAACGACGATAACGACTGGATAAACCTCCGTACCGTTATTGATGACTTGCTCAGAAGTCTCTCGCCGATGCTGAAACAGCACCCTTATAACATCAAGGTTGAGTGCCCGGACGAACTTCGTATTCAGGCGTCCCCGACCGCATTAAATCAGATACTCACCAATCTGATTACCAACTCACTGAAGCACGGTTTCTTTGAGCGTGATGAGGGCAATATATCCATCATCGCTGCTGAAGATACCGGCCGCCTGATCATGCACTATTCGGATGATGGTATTGGTCTCAACCGGGAAGCCAGCCGTAAAATCTTTGAGCCCATGTTCACCACGCGACGTGGAGAAGGCGGCACCGGACTTGGGATGCACCTTGTCTACAATATCGTGAAGCAAAAGATGAAGGGTGAGATCAGTATTGAACCCTCGGACACAGGCGTTTGTTTCCGCATCGAAATGCCGCTGAGTAAAGCCCAGCGCCGCGATCGCGGACGCCAGGCTATCTACTGATCAGACGCTGGGATTGAGGTTATGTTCCGGTGATGACGTTGCTACTGCTTTCTCTTTGTCGGGGTGCCCACCTTCAACGTCACTGAGGCCTAATGCATCCAGTGTGTTACTCAGCATGATATACAGCGATGGCAGGACCAACAGACAGACAAAGGTAGTGAACAGTATCCCGAAGCCCAAAGACACAGCCATCGGAGCGATAAACTGAGCCTGACGGGACGTTTCAAACACCATAGGCGCTAAACCACCAAAGGTCGTCAACGTCGTCAGCAGAATCGGGCGAAAACGTCGGATGCCCGCTGAGATAATGGCATCGTGTGCGCTCATTCCTTTGTCTCGTCGCTGTCGGTTCGCAAAATCAACGAGGATAAGACTGTCGTTGACCACGACCCCCGCCAAAGCGACGATACCCATAATACTCATTACGCTCAGGCCGTATCCCATGAGCAAATGCCCGTAGAGCGCCCCTGCGGCGCCAAACGGGATAACCGCCATAACCAGCAACGGCTGCGCATAACTGCGGAACGGAATCGCCAGAAGCACATAAATCAACAACATCGAGAAAAAGCCATACAGCTTCAGCGAAGACATGCTCTCCTGCGTCTCTGCCTGACGTCCTTCGAAGCCGAAATCAATACCCGGATATCGTGAGCGCAAATCAGGGAAGACGCTTTCATTGAGTAGAGTCATGATCGCGGGCACTTGCTCTCGTGGCTCAACATTGGCCGTCACATTCACAATCTGTCGACCATTGCGACGCGAAATAGAGGACGGCGACATTCCCTTCTCGAGTATTGCAACCTCAGAAAGTGGTACGTAACTGCCAGATGGCGTCAGGATACGCAGCCGCTCAATATCCGCCGCACGACTGCGTTCTTCTTCGGGAAGCCTAACCAGTACAGTCACTTCACTGTTGCCACGCTGTTGACGCAGCGCCCGCGAGCCATAAATCGCAGCTCGTATCTGGCCAGCAACATCGTCTGCCTCAAGACCGAGACTCCGCCCCTGATCAGTCAGCTCAACATCCCACTGGGGCTTGCCGCTATTGAACCCATTGGCAATGTCTTTCACACCGGTAATACCGGCGAGAGCCTGAGCCATGTCTTCACTGGCACGCTTAAGGACATCGGTATGACTGCCACGCAACTCGACCGTCAGGCCTGCTCCACCTGATGGGCCACCGCCGCGTTCAGAGTCGAACGTCAGACTGCGAATGCCGGGAATTTCGCCAATCTGGTCACGCCATAGCGCCACCAGTTCAGCCGCAGGTATAGGACGCTGATCAGAATCTACCAGCTGGCCTTCTACCTCAACGCTGGTACCGTCAATATCCCCTTCAATACTCAATAAAAACTCAGTGCCATCCGCCTGAAACGGTGCCACTACGGTACGCAAATCCTGCTCAACTTTTTTGCGTACATCATCAGCCTGCTGGAAGGGCGCATTAGATGGCAACTCAACCGTTGCGACAACAAACTCGCCTTCCAGTCGGGGGAACATGCTGAATCCCATACGTCCACTTGAGGCCCACGCCATCGCGATCATCAGAAAAAAGAACGCAATAGCAAAGGTCAGAGCGGGAAACGCCACTGCACGTCGGAGGATCGGTTGGTAAATCTCATGGATAAAATAGTTCAACCTGGCATCTACACGCTTCTGAATCCGCTCCAGCATATTCTGGGGCGCGTCTGCAGATTTTCTCTTCAGGTTGGCAAGGTGCGTTGGCAGGATAAATAGCGCTTCGATCCACGAGATCAGGAAACAGCTAATTACAACTACCGGGATGGCAATAAAGAGTTTCCCCATCATCCCGGGCAGAGCAAGAATCGGTAAAAAGGCAGCAACGTTAGTCAGAATAGCGAACGCCAATGGCACCGCGACTTCACGTGCCCCCTGAACAGCAGCATCCTGAAACGGCATCCCCTGCTGCATATGCTCAAAGATATTTTCACCCGCAATAATGGCATCATCGACAACAATACCCAGAGCAATAATAAAGGCGAACATGGAAATCATATTGATCGATACATCCGCCGCCGGAATGATCAATAAAGCACCCAGAAAAGCCGTGGGAATACCCATCGTCACCCAGAAAGCAAGGCGGTATTCCAAGAACAGACTCAACAACACCAGCACCAGAATCAACCCGATCGCTGCGTTTTTCATTAACAGACCAACACGCTGGTTGTATGTCTTACCATCATCATCAGTGACGATTAATTCCACACCGGGTGGCAACGCCGGAATGATCTCTTCCATCTGACGATAAGCCGCTTCGGTTACCGTAAATGGGGTCTGATTTTCACTACGATAAATATCAATACCAATGGAGGGATTGCCGTTGTAGGTAACTTCGCGATTTGAATCACCGAAACCATCCTGAATTGTCGCAATGTCACCCAGTTGCAGAATCACACCCGACGCATCACTGATCACAGGGACTTTGCTGAATTCCTCAGCCCAGTATATACGGTTATCTAAGGTCAGCAAAATATCGCCGCCGCTAGTACGTACCGTACCGGCGCTCTGCTCAATGGCGTTAGAGCCAATAGTGCTGGCCACCTGCTGCAACGTCAGGCCATAAGCCTCAAGTGTCGCTTGGGATATTTCGACGTGTAGTTCTTCATCCGGCGTACCTTTAATTTCTACGTTGGTGATTTCAGGAGCGGATAGGAGATCATTACGAATCTGTTCGGCGAGTTTTTTCAGCTCGAATTTACTCAGAGGACCAAACAGTTTTATGTCCATGACGTCGATGGTACGTCCAGAGAGGCTAACAACCGGGCGTTCTATTCCATCTGGAAAGGTGCTGATATTACTGACTGCCTGCTGAATATCCTGATAGGCTTTCTGGCGATCGTCGCTGTTCTCCAGCTCCACCGACACCCGCGCAGAACCTTGCGTTGCAGTGGAAGTAATTTCCTTAATGCCATTCAGACCGGTGAGTTCATTCTCGATGGGCAGTACAACCCCCTGTTCCATTTCCGATGGTGTCGCACCGGGGTAAGACACAGCGACGGATACGTAATCGACTTCAGTGCTCGGAATAAACTCTTTCCGGATGACCAGCGACATTAAAATGCCGCCGATAATCAGAAATGCCATCAATAGATTGGGCGCAACACCATGGCGCGCCATCCAGGAGACCGGACCGGCTTCATGAATCATTCTTCATCTCCTGCGATACGCACTCGCATTCCGGTTACAGCGGCATCAACCTGACTGGCCAGCAGTCGATCACTTTCTTCAAAACCATCGGCAAACCACACATAGTCGCGGCCCATATACAGACTAGTGGGCTCGCGCTTCTGCAGCTGGTTACTATTAACGACCCACACACTTCCATCATCGCTAACCCGTTCTCGGGGTACACGATACGCATCTTTAAATTCGAGCCCTGATAACGTCAGTGACACGTAGTCGTTAACCAGTACAACAGGTCCAAATGCAGGGTCTAGAGGCGAAGCAAGCGATAAGACAACACGAGCTTGCCGGTCGCCACTGTCCACTCCCGGCAGAACGTTCAGAATATCTGCTTTACGGGTTTTCCCGCCCCAGGCCGCATGACTCACAACCACTGAGTGATCGCGGTCGAGTAACGGTAAGAACGAACGCGGTAATTTCGCTTCGATCCAGAACTCTGACGTTGCCACTGCGCTGAATAATTCACTGCCCGCGCTGGCGTAACTGCCGGGGCTCATCGCCCTTGAGCTCAAACGGCCGTCAAACGGCATACGTATTTCGGTACGGGCTAAATTAATTCGGGCCTGCTGTACCGCCGCTTCAGCACTCGCGAGGTCCGCTTTTGCAACCTGCAGTTGAGGCTCGCGAAGAACCAGCGCACGATCTGTTGCCGACAGCTGAGTGCCAGACAATGCGTACTCTTCTTGCGCAAGGCTGACCTGCCCTTCCTCTATGGCTAATGCCGCCTGAGCTTGCGTCAAACTCGCCTGCGCTTGCTTCAGGGCTAGTTCGTAATCACCCTTTTCTAATTGCGCGAGCAACGTCCCTTTTTTTAACAGTGCACCCGGAACTGCACTGCTTTCAACGCGCTCGACCCGACCGCTTACCTGAGCAACCAGCGTCACACTGTCTGATGCAATGACGGTACCACCAGTCTGCCACTCGGGGCGCGATACAGCTCGCTGAAGGGGTACGGCATCGACTAATCGTGCAACTTCAGTACGCTCTTTTTTACCCGGTTTAGGAGCCGTATCCTGTATCACTTTCCAAGCAGCAAACGCGGCGAGAATTATCAGAATACTGACGCCAATCAGAGCGAGGTTTTTCTTTTTTTCGTTCATGCGTCGGCGTCTCCCAGAGCATCATTATTCGACAGGCGATCATTAAAGCGACCGTGACTCACGGCTTTATAAAGTTGTATTCGTGATTGTGTCAGGTTCCAACGCGCGGCAAGATGTTGCGATTCAAGGCTCAGTAATTCCTGTTGTGCATTCAACAAATCAAGGAAATCAATCTGCCCACGCGCGTAATAGTAATCCTGTAATTCGAGTGTTTTACGGGCCAGATCAAGTTGATCAGTCAGACTTTTGAGTGTGCGCTGATAGCGCTGTTCTTCAACCAGTGCCTGCTGCACTTCCTGAGCGGCTTCCAACACGGTCTGACTGTAATTAGCCAAGGCTTCCTGTTCGGAAGCTTTTTGACGTTCCACTTCCGCGCGCCGCTGCGCACCATCGATAAGTGGCAAAACCAGTGAACCAGCAAGGCTCGCGACCCAGTTATCAAATACATTATTCAGATCAGTATCGCTGCCACTGTAGGAAGCACTAAGGGAGAATCGCGGATAACGGTTCGCTGCCGCAACGGCCACTCCTGCACTGGCCGCCTGTAGCTCATAAAATGCCTGCTGAACATCGGGCCGCGATTTCAAAGCAGACAACGACACGCTGTTAAGTGTCATATCCGGTTGAGTAATGGGCTCCAGCTCGCCAACCATCTCAGAATTGAGCGATGACTGCCCCATACCTGACCACAACGCCAATTGCTGCAGATAAATGTCCCGTTGTGCCTCGGCCTCGTAAATATCGACACTCAGAGACTCAACTAACTTCTGCTGCTGCCATACGTCGGTCAATGCTGCCTGGCCGCGACGCTTACGTCCTTCAATAACCTGCAAGGCTGTCTCAAGACGTTGCTTTTGGTCAGTCAGTAAACGTAGCTTTTCAGACTGCACACGCAGGCCCAGCCAGTAGGTGGTAATTTCTCCTGCTACCGTATTCGCCAGCGTCCGATATGCCGCTAACGACGCGTCAGCTGCGAACGCAGATTGAGCAGCCCCGGCTCGGATGCTGCCCCACAGATCCACCTCGTAGCTAGCGGATAACCCTGCGGACCAGGCATCTGTGGTGGAATCGTCACCGTCCCAACGACGGGATTTTCCTAGCTCAGCATTTACTTCAGGATAGTAATCACTGCGAGAGCCGCGCAGCGAGGCCTGACTTTGGGCCAGCCTCGCCTCAGCTGCTTTCAATGAGTAGTTTCCAGACAGAGCGGCATCAACATATTGGTTCAATTGATCATCATTGAAGGTGATCCACCAGTCGACAGGCGGTAGTGGTTGCTGTGTGTCAGAGAATACTTCGGGTAGGTCGAGTGGCTCTGGGTCGGGAACAGAGACCGAGCTGCAGCCAACCAGACTGAACAATAAAATAGCAGACACCGACGCACGAGCCGTCAAGGTCCGGCGCTGCGACGGTGAGGGGGGAAATCCTGTCACGGATGAGGCTCCATAGCGTTGAGACCTCATGATAGTGGCTATAACTGCACACTGATATTGCTTTTTACCCTTCTTTACCGCCTCTGACGACGGCCTGACAGGCTAATTGGGGGTTGTCACCCTCCCCAAAAGCCAAGCCCAAGCCAGCCATGTAAGAGGCGGCTTCTGATCTTCAGAAAAAGAAGTTAAGTGCCACTTCCACTGTGTCATCACGACGGAAAACACTTGCCAAAGAGTCATCCTCTGCCGTGACCAAAGTCATGGTGACATCAAGCGTTGTCGACGGGTTCACGCGCGTATTGGCCTCCACCAGAAACAAACGCGTACCACCAAAATCCAGATCTTGGGTAAACCCAGCCAATACCTCACTGGACGCCATATCATTGAAGACATAACGCGTACCCACAAACAGGTCGTTCTGAGCGTCCGAGTAGTCAGAGCCACGACTGTCGTATTGGTACTCAGCCAGGAGCCCCAGATCCGCAGCGTCACCAAACGGCCCGACTAATGTGTATTCAAATCCACCGACTGCAGCGAACTGATCTTTTACCTCGCCAACACCGGGCAGCTCATCGATCTGATAATCACGGTAAATCATCTCAGCCTTCAACAGCCAGCCTTCCGGCGCAAACTGTAGCGTCGATCCGATCTGGTTCTGGATTGCGTAGTATGGCACCAGCTCCGTCAACGTGAGGACGCTGTTGACCACTTCGACCTGAGGCACCAACAAGGGATCACGCGACGTTCCACGAAATACCGACGCTGTCAGATCCAGCGGATAACCATTCAGCTCTGTAACCAGAGACCAGCGCGCTGCCAAATCGACATGCTGTTGTTCTTCGCTTGCCTGATACTCAGCGTCATCACTGACCAGTAGCTCTGCTCGATAACGTCCGGCCTCTCCCGGGAATGTCCGTTCACGGAATCCGGGCAGAATAAAGGCTTCCCAAGTACCGGAGTCCGCCAGCCAGATTCCCTGAATCATGGGCTGCCCCAGTTTCTGATCACCATCGATGGCTTCTACAAAATCCGTCTGGTTAATCACGTCGACCAGATGCAGAGACTCGGTAACGCCCCAAAAGACTTTACCGATACCAGCTCGTAATTCCCAAGGACCACGCCAGGTCATAAACATGGCTTCACGGATATCACCGTGTGTACGCTCGTCATCCGCGAAGTCTTTTCGGTAAAAAGGCACAAAGGTAAAACGACTGTTACCCGAATCTGTGTCCCAGACCAACTCCGGCTGAACCGTGAGTGACCATTGATCATCAACCTGACCAGCAAACGCTCCAGATTCAATAAAACGGCGCCCTTCGACTCCAGCTTCGAGCGACCAGTCGAGCTCTGCCAGTGCCGAGCCCGACATCGTTGATGCCGCAATAGCAGACGCTACAATCCACTTATTCATCATCACCTCGCCACCAACTTAACGTGCGCGCTTCAGAGATGCCTGGCTGAAATCAGCCTCAGTCAGCCCGGTATCAAATTCGATAGAATGCGTCATGATAGTCGTACTCTTACCATTCTGATGGTTCTGCATATCAAGCTGATGAGCGCGCCAGAATTTGTCCTTGTAGAGTTTCCAATCGGACATTTCTAAGGTTTTCAATAATGCATTCTTACGGTCGTAGAATTCGGTCTTCACCGCACGCATTTCTTCTGTGTCTACCCAGGTGATCTGACGTGTGTAGCCCGAGAACTTATCAACCGGATCACTCTCGATCACGTGGCAAGTCATGTCCGTAGCACAAGGCTCATCACGTAAGTAAGTAAATTCGTACTTCTCAGGTTCAAATGAGCCCATATCCTCATAGGCAAACTCACTGCCCATAAACGGGCCTGATTTATTGCGAGAGGAAATACGCTTTACACGCTTCAATGCTGGTAGATAAAGCCACTGATCATCTGGCTTAGTATTGTGTGAGAAGCTCAGAAAAGCAGTGCCACTGACATCTTTGGGTTCATCAAATATCGTCAGACCCTTGTCACCGTCATCTGCAACTTCAAAGTTTTTCAGTCGCATTTTTCTCTCAGAAGTTTCACCTTGTGAGTTCCGCAGGATCATAGTCATTTCAGCCTGTGCATCACCCCATCCGGTGTCGCGCGCTTTACGCTCGTTCGCGATTTCAAGACCGCGACCACCATCATCAGCCAGAGTAAATGGAGCGACCAGCGCGAGTCCTGTAACCAGAGTTGTTGCTAATTTCATGCGTGTTCTCCTTTGAGGGAAGAAGGCTCAGCAGCGTCTGCAGCTGGCTTGTCTTTGTCGAGCCACAGCAGCAGCGGCGGCAGAATAAGAAAATCAATAATCAGAGCAATCAGGATGATCAGCGATGTGGCAATACCCATATCTGAATTCAAGCGGAATGCAGAGAAAGCCAGCATAGAGAAACCAAGCACCAATACCAGAGTCGTAATTAATAGCGCACGGCCAACGTTAATAAACGAATAGCGTACGGCTTCTTCTGTGCTCATTCCTTCAGAGCGAGCACGCTTGTACTTACTCAGAAAATGCACTGAATCATCCACAATAATACCCAGCGTCATAGAGCTTACAATCGACAGGCCAAGGTTGATTTCTCCGGAAATAAACGTCCAGAAGCCAAAGCCCACCAGCGCCGGAGTCACGTTAGGGAAGAGACTGATAATCCCCAGTCGTAGTGAACGCAGCGCAAAAATAAGAATGCCCGAAATAATAAACAGCGCGACAAACATACTCAGCATCATGCTGCGCATATTGGTTTCGCCGATATGCGAGAACATAACCGACGGACTGGCCGCCGTGAGGCGGATACCTTGCCCATTCTCGTCCATCCAGGCTTTGGCTCGATTTTCCAACGATACAATTTCTACGCTGCCCAAGTTCTTCAAGACAGACGTCATACGTACCGCTGACTTATCAACGTTGACCTGGTTATTCAGATCCAGCCCGTAAGGTAACGACATTTCATATAACAGCAGATACTGCGCCGCTAGCTCACGGTCATCTGGAATAACGTACCATTCAGGATCATCGCCATGCATGTTTTTGTTCAGGCGCATAAAGATATCGGATAAACCACTGACGTGATCGATCTCAGGCTGATTCTCGAGCCAGTTCGTGAACTCATGCATCACCGCAATAAATTCAGGATTACTGATGCCACCGGCTTCATCGACATACATCGCCCAGTCAATCGACTGAGAACCGGACAAGGTGTCGGCTTGCTTATCGACCGACTGACGGTAAGCAGTTGAGTCGGCAAAATATTCCGTTGCGACATCGTTGACTTCGTTACGCAATGCGAGGGCACTGAGTATTGCGACTACCACGACACCACCCCATAACAGTGGAGTCTGATTGCGGATAACAAAATCACCGAAATGTGCCATCGCTGGGGCCTTACCATCGACGCGACCGCCAGCGCTCACTGGGAATACCGCCAGTAACGCCGGAAAGAGCGTGACCGACATAACGTACGCCAACATCACACCCATCGCACACAAGAAACCAAAATCAGCGAAGACCGGTGATTCAGACATCATCAAGGTCAGGAAACCCACCGCGGTCGTTGCGCTGGTAATAAAAATTGGCATCCAGTTAAGCTCGAGACTGTAACGAACGGCCTCTTTACGATTCATACCCTGCTTCATGCCGTACTGCATCGTCGCAACGACGTGTACACAGTCGGCCACCGCAATCGTCAATACCACAATGGGTACGTTAATCGTCCCCGTCGACAGGAAGAATCCCATCCAGCCTGCTAAACCCATGGTTGCGGAAATAGTCAGCACCAGGACGATAACCGTCGCGACCATGGCATAAACACTGCGCAATAAAACAGCCAATAAAACGACGATTAACAGCAGCATCGCGGGCACCAGGGTCATCATGTCTTTCTGACCTTCGGTGGCAAAGCTGTAGTTCATTGGGATGATGCCGGTGTGATAAAAAGCAACGTTAGGATAGCGCTCGGCATACTGAGCACTGAGGTCGCGAACAAAGTCCATTACACTGGCAACGTTGGCTGTATTATCAGTCACGTCTGGAAGTTGCAGCGTGATATTGATCAGGCTGACGTCCGTAGACGGCGAAATAATCCGACCATTCAGAGAGGGCTCTGCGAGCGCAGTATCCCGGATACGCTCGAGATCTTCAGGCGTTAAAGCATCCGGATACAGCACCATGTCTTCCACCATCATGTCATCGTATTCAGCCCACGTATTCTGATAATTCGTGAGTGAATCAACTCGACTGGAGAATGGCGTCTGCCATGCCTCGTCGGTGTATTCCTGAATAAGAGTCAGTATTTCCTCGTCAATGACAGTGTCACCCTGAGGCACAACCAACACGCCAATGCTGTCGCTTTTATTAAAGATCTTCTGCATTTCTTCAAAGTCATTAAGCGGGCCGTAACCCTCCTCAAAGAAGACTTTGTAGTCACCGCGGAAATACAGATTACCCGCGCCAACTGCAGCCAGGCTGGATACGATTACCATAAAAACGATAACGACCCAGGCTCGATCCGTGGCCATTCTTTCTACCCATTCACGCATACACGCTCTCCTCTGAAGCAATACGTTTACAGCAGTACTTTTTTGTTTTCTTCGGGGAATACTTCTTCAGCAATACGCTGCCAACTTGCCCCATAGTCCCAATCTTTCGACAGAGGTTTCATGCCAATGCCGTCCATAAGAACGTTCGCGCCGATTAAGGCGATATTCTGTTGATCCAGCAGCTCGCTGATGGTGTGCTCGAACCCCGTGTCCTCCAACATATTGATGCCGTAAGACGTCGACCAGGTTAAGAAAGTAATCACCGTTGCATTCAGGTCCGATGTAATTTCCAAATCACCCGCTGCAACCGCGGCCTCAATGACCTGAAACGCAATGCCAAACAAAGTGGCATCGTTATCCCTCATGCGGGCGGCACGTTGAGGAGATGTCTTTTCAGCAAATGCCGCAGTCCGGGCAGTGACCAACGCCATGGACAGCGCCGGATGAAGCTTGAGATGTAGTCGGTAGGCGTAATGGATCGCTAAGGCTTTCTCACGATTCGTGCCGTCAAAGGCCTGAGCACGAAGAAACATGTCCTTCAGCTCTTCCATTCCCCGGCAGCACAAAGCCGCAAGGCAATCTTCTTTACTGGTGAAGTGGTTGTATACCGTACCCTTGGAGACATCGCTGGCACGGACAAGCGCATCCATATTGAAGTGGGCGTAACCCACTTCATCGATAATAGCCTGAGTGATATCGAGCAAAGCGGACTCGCGCTTCTGCCATTTTTCTTCCTGTTTTGGGGAGCGGGCGCTACTACCCGTCGTTCCCATAACAGAACCAGCTCCTGCCCCTGTTTCAGTACCGAGGTCTTTGCTGGTCATCAGCATAACGTCCGCGGAGGCCGGGCACTCCCAAGCCAGCTGCGGTGGTGACCAACCCGGTGCCACCGATACAAGGCGAGTCCGGAGGCCGCGGAGAAACTGTATTACTGTATGAGATAGAATCATTTTTTGACGATCCGTCATTTTTGACGAATCGTCATATTACACGTCAGCGAGATTGAGGCAAGCACCCAAAACGGGAGAATACGATGATTTATGCAACAGTTTGTTGCTGAGTCAGGCCACCAGGGCAGCGGCCGGAAGTTACTCCGCCGCAACCTCTGCGCGTCTGAGTCGACTGCCAATGACGACTTCAATGAAGAACTCACCAGCCTTGGTTTTGAAAGGTATGACCACCACAGGGCCATCAACGTGATGAATAACGGGGCTATCGCCGCTCAACATTTGCGGAGTGGCCATCTCAAAGCTGTAACCCCCTTCCCACAATAGCTTGCGCGCACCACCCGACAACATATTCGTCAGCTCACCAGTAAGATCCTTACAAGTGTCATCAAACTCAGCGATTTCCTCGCCGAGCATGCTGCTGCTGATATGCATAATCGTCTTTTCGTTGAAGCTGATCGCAAGCGACCCGTTCACGGCTTCTCCTTCCATAGGAATCAGCCCCGTCACCACCCCAAGGGGCTGCTCACCTTCTTTCAGGTACGGTTTCCCGTGCTCGCAGGTCATGGACGCCATGGTCGCGAGTATGTTGCTGATCGTCTCTATGAAGGGATTGATGAACTGAACATTCATATAATCGGCCACCTCCGTACTCACAGTGTAGTCCAGCAAAGTGGCCTTGCAGAAAAACTAACAAAAAGAAAAGACATCCTATGGCCGGCTGACCAAAGAGGATGCTAGCTACTTTCAGGTAGTTTAAAGACCTTTCACAGCATATATGCCTGGTGCATTACGCCAGTAGCCCCGATAGTCCATACCGTAACCAAAGACATAACGGTCTTCGACTTCCAAGCCAACAAAATCAACGCTGACGCCCGGCGCCTTCCGGTCATGCTGCTTATTGACCAAAACGGCCGTCAGTACTTCTGCTGCCCCTTGTGCCTTACATGCTTCGATCACGGCTTCCAGTGTGTAACCCTCATCGAAGATATCGTCGATGATCAAAACCGTACGCCCTTCCATCGGTACCGATGGCGGCGCTTGCCATTGCAGATCCGATTGTGCGCTTGTCTCTCCACGATACCGAGTAGCGTGCATGTATCCCTGTTCCAGTGGAAAGTTCAGGCGAGTCAGCAGCTGCCCCGCAATTACTAGCCCCCCATTCATAATGCTGTATACAACGGGCATCGTTTCCGACAGTCGCTCAGTAATCTGTACTGCAAGTGAATCGAGTGCAGCGTCTACCTCTGCCTGGCTTTTCAGCAGATCGGCCTCTTCCATGATGGTATTCAACTGCTCTCGCGACAAAGTTTCGGTCATAACAGGGGATTCCAAATATCCAGCTAAAGATCACGTTATGTTATGGGCCACTTGCCAACACGGCAAGGGCAGCTCGGTTTATCAGACCCCAGCTGTGATATGATTCACGACTCTATTATGTAACTGTTATCCAGACTTCTATCAGGAATCATCATGACGCCAACGCTGCAACTCGCTGTTGACCTTATCTCTCGCCACTCAGTCACTCCCGAAGACGCCGGATGTCAGGCTCTTATGATGGAGCGCCTGGCTGCGATAGGATTCAACAACGAACCGCTACGTTTCGGTGATACCGACAACTTCTGGGCACGCAAAGGCGATTCTCAGCCGGTGGTGTGCTTCGCAGGTCATACCGATGTGGTTCCGACTGGTCCGGAAGAAAACTGGGACAACCCGCCGTTTGAGCCGAAAATCATCGACGGTATGCTGCACGGTCGTGGCGCAGCTGATATGAAAGGTTCACTGGCTGCGTTTCTGGTAGCAACAGAGCGCTTCGTTGAGAAGCACCCAAATCATAAAGGTTCAATCGCCTATCTGATTACGTCTGATGAGGAAGGCCCAGCACATAACGGCACTGTTAAAGTGGTTGAAACTCTGGAAGCCCGCAACGAAAAAATCGACATGTGCGTCGTGGGCGAGCCATCCTCCACCACACTCGTGGGCGATGTCATCAAAAATGGCCGTCGCGGTTCACTTGGTTGCGTGCTGACGGTCAAAGGCAAGCAAGGTCACGTTGCCTACCCGCACCTGGCAAAGAACCCAGTACATATCGCTGCACCTGCATTGGCCGAACTGGCCGCTGAGAAGTGGGACGACGGCAACGACTTTTTCCCGGCGACCAGCTTCCAGATTTCTAATATCAATGCGGGTACTGGCGCAACTAACGTGATTCCGGGTACCTGTGAGGTCGTTTTTAACTTCCGCTTTTCGACTGAGCTGACGGCGGAGATCCTGAAAGAACGCACCGAAGCCATCCTTAATAAGCACGGCCTTGAATACGACATCGACTGGAAACTGAGCGGCCAGCCCTTCTTAACGGATAAAGGCGCCTTGGTAGAAGCCGCCGTTAAAGCCATTAAAGACGTGACTGGTCGTGATACTGAACTGTCTACGTCAGGTGGTACTTCCGACGGTCGCTTTATCGCGCCAACAGGTGCTCAAGTAGTCGAGCTTGGACCGATAAACGCCACCATCCATCAGGTGAACGAACACGTCAGCGCCGATGACCTCAACACCCTGACCGACATCTACGAAGCCATGCTGGTTGAATTGCTCGCCTGATGACTGACTCTGCCTCCGGGCTTATTTGCCCGAAATGCGAACAGCCACTGATTGCGAATGGCAAACAGTGGCAATGTCCAGATCGCCACAGCTACGACACCGCCAAACAGGGCTACATTAACCTGCTACTGGTCAATCAAAAGAAATCGAAGAATCCGGGCGACGACGCTGACATGGTACGCGCGCGGACGGACTTTCTGGATACCGGCATCTATGCTCCGATTTCAGATGCGCTGAACGCTATGGTCACTGCCGATGGCGCCATCCTTGATATCGGTTGTGGCGAAGGCTACTACACCGAACGATTGCAAACGCATGCACCGCAAGCCTCCGTGATAGGCCTGGATATCTCGCGTGAAGCCATCAAAGGGGCCTGTCGACGTAGCAAGGATATTACCTGGCTGGTCGCCAGTGGCGCGCGACCTCCGGTCAGTGCACGTAGCATTGATACCATCATCAGTCTGTTTACCCCGCTGATGCCACCGGGCCTTAATCACGCGCTCAGTGACAAAGGCGAGATCATTACCGTCAATACCGGCCCTCGACACCTTATGCAGTTGCGCGAGCTTATCTACGACGACGTGCGTAATGAAGGCTTTGTACCGACGGCTAAAATGGTCGATGCCGGGTTTGAATGCATCGAAGAACGCGTTGTTACCTACCCTGCAACCGTGGCGGGCGGAGAGCCTTTATTGGCCTTATTCAACATGACACCGCATCGCTGGAAGGTAAAACCGGAACGCGTTGAAAAACTCCTTTCGGTTGATTCACTGACGCTTGAAATCGACGTAGTATTACACCGGTTCCGTAGGCAAACAGACACGCAATGACCCGAGCAGATTTTTACATCCTGAAGGAACAGGACGAGTACGATCAGTGTTACTTCGCCTGCCGCCTCGTAGAACAAATCCGGCAGAAAGGACACAACGTTCTTGTACAGGTCGACAACGAAGAAAAAGCGAAGGCAATGGACGACATGCTCTGGCAATTCCGCCCAGATGCTTTCGTTCCGCACGCTCTGCTCACCGCCAAAGACGCCCCTGTGGATTGTCCGGTCAGTATCGGCTGCGGCCAGGAACCGGGACATCATCATGATGTCATTATTAACCTGAGTACTGAGCTGCCTGCTTTTTTCAGTCGCTTCGAGCGACTGGTAGAGATCGTAGTTCAACAGGATGATATTCTGACCTGTACACGACAGCATGTACGCTTTCTGAAAGACCGCGGATATCCGGTGAACTACAACGACATGAGAATGCGCTGATGAAAAACAAGGAAGAGCCAAAAGACCTGCTCGCGGAACTTGAGATGCTACAACGGGTATTGGACAACCCAACCTCATCGAACGCACCGGACGACGATATCCCACTGCTCGATGATCTGTTCGAGGGTGATATCCCGACTGTGAATGAGCCTGCAGGCCTGGATCTCAGCAGTATTCCTACTGTCTCTGATATTCCAACAGTGACGGATATTCCAAAGGTCACAGATATCCCGACGGTGAATGATGTCGCCTCTGAGCCAAGCTCACTGCGACCTGTTCCGATCGTCAGTAAAGCGCCGGTTGATACTGTTGCACCTACTCAAGAGTCCGATACTGATTCCGCACTTGGCAAGCTCAGCCCACTGAATCAGATTCTGGATAAAATCAATCGCAGCCAGGAGACCGAGCCGGCTCCGATTCCAAACGTAGCAACACACAGCGAGTCCAAACTCAGCTCCAAACGTGCTGAACTTGATGCCAACATGGCGGAAACAACCGCTTCGCTGACCTCCCTACTCCAGCGCGAACGCATGGTCGACGAACTCGTTGAAGAGCTTATGCCGATGATCAAAAGCCGCCTTCGCGCCCGCGTACGCGACATGCTGAGCGGCAAAGAAGAGTCCTGATCTTTTTTCACGAAGACTGAGTAAATCAGTCTTCGTCCTCCCTGCCCACGGGCCTGCGAATCCGGTATACTCCTGCACGTTTTTTCACGTCCAAAACGAGTAGCAGCCAGCAATGGATAAGACATACCAACCCAGCGCAATCGAACAAA
>PDUK01000224.1 GCA_006212115.1 Thalassolituus sp.
CCAGTGCAATCAACTTTACGATTGGCATCAAGGGCGTAAACGACACCAAGAGTTACATCGTTAATCTTGAAGAACGTATTTACGAATCCGTACAGCTGGCCACCCAGAACAGCTTTCTGTTGCAGCGTGCCGATGAAATGTTCACACAGTCGGTCACCGCCGGTGATCCTGAGATGCAAACATTAGGCGAGGAAACGGTTGGGAATCTTCTCAGCAATATCGACCGCTTACTCACCATCGACGCAGCCAATAAAGACATACTCAGCCAGATTAAAGTCAGTGCTGCAGAGTATCTCAGCGTATCCAGCAAACTGCTGAATAACCTGCTCAGCGATAACCCGGATTTCTCACAACTGCAAAGTCTCGGCTCGCAAAAATCCGATCTTCTGAGCGAGACCAATGCGCTGTTGAAACAACACAAAGCAAACGTTGATATACAGTTCTCATCTGCAATAGATGGCGCGCTGTCGAGCAGCTCCCGTACTCTGAACATGGTGACGGTGACCAATGTCGCATTTCTGATTTTGCTCAGCATGTTGATTTTCTACATAGGTCGCCTGTTCAGTAATACGGTTAATTCAATGAAGAATTCTCTGGCCGGGCTGGCCGACGGCAGTGGTGACCTGAATACACGCCTGAAGGTTCAGACCGAAGACGAGCTGGGTATCATGACCCGTAATTTCAATGCTTTTATGGATCGGCTTAATGACATCATACGTAAGGTCAAAGAAGTTGCTCCCGAGGTTGGCGATGCTGCCAATGCCATGAGTGGCAGCACAAACCACGTACGCTCTGTCACCGAAAATATGAGCCATAAGGCTTCTGAGGCCACCTACGCTATGAATGAAATGGCGAAATCAATTGAGGAGGTCAGTCAGTCTGCCAGCGAAGCCAGTGGCGTCATGCAGGAGACCCGGGACGAGTCTGCCGAAAGCCTTAAGATCGTCGAGTCAACCATCAACAACTCACGCGAACTTAACTCGCAGATATTGGAAGCTTCTGAGCGTGTTGAGCGGCTGGTACGCGATACCGGTGACGTGTCGACGATTCTCGACGTAATCTCAGCCATTGCAGAGCAGACTAACCTGCTGGCACTTAATGCTGCGATCGAAGCCGCACGCGCAGGCGAACAAGGACGTGGTTTTGCGGTGGTGGCAGACGAGGTGCGAGCACTCGCCTCAAGAACGGCCTCTGCGACGACAGAAATCCGAGATGTTCTCGATCTCGTCTTGAATCTGCCGCCAATGAGACCGTTCAATCAATGACCCTGGCGAAGACCCAATCAGAGCAGAATGAACAGAACGCAGAGCAGACGGGCAAGCACATTTCGCAGATTAAGAGTCGTGTAGAAAGTGTAAGCTCTATGGGGCTGACTATCGCCGCAGCGACGGAAGAACAGACGGCGGTCGTAAGAGAGACCCATACCAGCATCAGCGCCATGAACGACACGGTGAGCGAAATTCAGCGTTCATTCGCTGAGCTTGCCCGCCTTGCGGAAAACCTTCAGGGTGCAGCCGGACACTTACAGGACTCGACGTCCAAGTTCCGCATCTGATCCGCAATCGATCGTGAACATACGATCAAACGCACATTGATTACAAAATAATAAACACCTGCGTCGAGTAGTGACTAAACTTAAGTTACTACTCGACGGTTCCGACTTCGGCAGGCAGCCATGGCTCACCCCCTAACAGATCAACAGATAAGCGACATTATGCAGGGCATCCGCGTGCCACCGCAGCCGCAGGTGTTGGTTGACCTGCAGATGGAACAGATGTGCCCTGATCCGGATCCACGCAGTATCGCTAAACTGATCAGTCAGGATGTCGGCCTAACGGGTGCGATTCTTAAGGTCGTTAATTCAGCGGCTTATAGCCTGAGTTCACCGAGCACCTCCGTCGAGCATGCAGTCAACCTGATCGGTATCGACAGCGTAATCAACGTGATCAACGGTCTCGCTATTCGCAGCGAACTCAGTGATGCCAATATAGTGCAGCTTAACCGCTTCTGGGATACCGCCACCGACATTGCCAATATATCTGTCGATATCGCCCGCACCATTAATTTTGAGCCTACTGACTGGGCATACATGCTTGGGCTTTTCCACAACTGTGGCATTCCGTTGATGATGATGCGGTTTGATAACTACTTTGATGTTATGGAAGAGTCGTACGCTCACCCTGATAAACGAGTCGTTGATACCGAGAATGCCATCCTCAACACCAATCATGCAGTGATAGGTTATTACACGGCCAAATCATGGCGGGTTCCTAAATCCATCTGTGACGTCATTGCTGAACACCACAACGCCAGTCACTATTTCCACCCGCAAAATACCAGCGACGATGTGCGCAAAACCTTACTGGGGATTCTGAAGCTTGCCGAGCATATCTGCGGAAATTACCGCATCCTCGGCCGGCAGGAAGAAGATCTGGAGTGGCAGGCATCAGGAAGTGAAATTCTTGCTCACCTCGGGCTTGGAGATTACGACGTAGAACAGCTGACGCTCGCTTATGATGAAAGCGTGTAGGCGCCCAGAACTACTGACGCGCCTCTGAGGTTTACTGTAACCCCATCGCTTTCATAACGACGTGCTGCTTCACTGGCATCACTTTATCGAACAGGCGCATTCCCTCGTTGCGCAACAAGCGCACCAGCGGCTGGTCAGACGCAAACAGGCGTTTAAAGCCTTCCATTGCTGCCATGGTGGCCAGATTATCGGCCTGACGGCGACGTTGATACCTCGCCAGAACAGAGTCAGCCCCCGGAGATAGTCCTTTATCAAACGCCCTTAGTATCTCTTCAGATAACACTTGAGCGTCTTTAAATCCGAGATTCACGCCCTGCCCCGCTAAAGGGTGAATCGTATGTGCGGCGTCACCCGCGACAACCACGCCTGCCTCGTAATACTGGGATACGTGACGCTGACGCAATGGGAAGCGCTGTCGGCGTGATACTTCTGTGACTTGCCCCAGCTTACCTTCAAAGGCATCTGTAAGCGCAGCGCAGAAGTCTTTATCAGACATCGCCAGCACCTTGTCTGCTTCTTCTGGCAATGTCGACCAGACGATAGAGGCAAGATGATCATCTGAATGCAACGGCAGAAACGCGAGCGGTCCTTCCGGACGGAAGTTGCCAGGCGGTCTGCGCAACACTCTGTTCAGTGCGCACAGTCGCGACGATAGCATGGTGACCATAATCCCATTCGCGGGTGCTCATTCCAGCCATCTGACGCACGTTAGATAACGCTCCATCCGCACCAACGAGTAGCCGTGTTTTAAGGATATTGCCATCTGCCAGAGTCACCGGCACCCAACCATCTTCATCTGGGTTATCGAAACTCTGTACTGCGGTCTGAAGACGCTCGATTGAACGGGCAGACTCCGTCACCTGATTCAATGCCGCCAGCGTCTGGCGATTTTCAACGATATGCCCAAGTGCCGGAACGTGCAGGTCGGTCGCATTAAAGGTGACGGAGCCGGTCCCCTCGGCGTCCCAGACGTGCATGCTGGTATAACCGCTCAACACGTGATGCGGAATAAGCTCCCAGGCACCAACACCTGTCAGGAACGCCTGCGACTGAGCGGTCAGTGCGCTGACTCTCAGATCATAATCATGAACACCACTGCATTCGCCAACAGTGACTGGCTCAGAAGGGTCAATCAAAGCAATACGGATCTCATCAGTGCCCTTACTCAGAGCCGCAGCAATGGCTTGTCCAACCAGCCCCGCACCTACAATGGCAACATCAAACTGCATAGCAACTTACCCCAGTTTCGCGGCTGTATGACCCAGCCCCA
>PDUK01000034.1 GCA_006212115.1 Thalassolituus sp.
CATTCTAAAGAGTTAATCTTCGATGTCAACCTCTTTTTTCTGACTGGTCCGAAGTGATCCGTTCCGTTCAGAGCGGGGCGCATTATATAGTGATCATTTTCACTGTCAACCCCTTGTTTTTCCTTTGTTTTTTCCGCCTCCGGAAGAAGCCGTCTCAACTCAGGAGCGGCGCATTATAGAGATCTCATTCGCGCCGTCAACAGTCTTTCTGAATTATTTTTCAAGTTCGAACAGATGATGCTTTTTCTTGCCCATACGAACCATAAAGAAGCGTCCATACATTGCCTTACTAGCAGCAAAGATCTCCTCGCCTTTCATCAGGTCGTCCATTCCATATGCCTGACCATTAACGATCACTGCATTACGACCCAGCGCATCTTTAACTTGTTTGCCCTGGCCCATTCCAGCCTCAGACAGAATTGCTGTCAGTGGTTTATCCGCTAGCGATGCTGCATTCATTTCACTTGATGGCAATCCGTCTTGCTTAATCTGTTCCAGTTCATTTTCGGACAGTTGAGTCAGATCTCCGGAGAACAGCGCCTCTGTAATACGGCGCGCTGATTCAAGCGCATCCTGACCGTGCACCATACGGGTGACTTCTTCTGCAAGAATCGGCTGTGCCGTCTTACGCCCCTCAATAGTGGCATCGTGCGCTTCAATCTCCGCGATCTTTTCTACCGGCAGGAAGGTGAAGTAGCGCAGGAACTTATACACATCGGCGTCTGCTGTGTTCATCCAGAACTGGTAGAAGACGTAAGGTGATGTCTTCGCCGGGTCCAACCACACAGCGCCAGATTCAGTCTTACCAAACTTGGTTCCGTCAGACTTGGTCACCAGTGGTACGGTCAATCCAAATGTCTGCGCTCCGTTCTGGCGACGCGACAGATCAATACCGCCAACAATGTTGCCCCACTGGTCTGAACCACCGACCTGGAGAGTACAGTCGTATCGGCGGTTCAGTTCGGCGAAGTCCATGCCCTGTAGCAACGCGTAAGAAAACTCAGTAAATGAGATACCCGCGCCTTCACGGTTGAGGCGCTGCTGAACGGACTCTTTATTGATCATGGCATTGACGGAGAAGTGCTTACCGACGTCACGCAGAAAGTCGAGCACGTTCATCTCACTTGCCCAGTCGAGGTTGTTGACGACCACCGCCGGATTATCAACTCCATCAAAGGCAATAAACTGACTGACTTGGTTACGGATTTTATCCGCCCAACCAGCAACAATATCGGGAGTATTCAGCTGACGCTCAGCGGCTTTAAAGCTCGGATCACCAATCAATCCGGTTGCGCCACCTACCAGAGCAATAGGCTTATGTCCCGCATCCTGAAAACGACGTAGAACCAGCAGTGGAACGAGGTGGCCAAGGTGCAAACTGTCTGCCGTCGGGTCAAATCCACAATAAAGCACGCGCGGCCCACCGTTAAGGTGTTCGTTAAATTCGTCTTCGGCCGTGATCTGATTAAGTAGGCCACGTTCTTTCAGGTCGGCAATAAGTGCGGCTGTCATGGGATCTATATTCACATATGGGTTGTCAGAAAGGCTGCTGAACATACCTGATCAAGGTGCAAAATCAAGTTCACCGGGTAAAATGCCCACTGATTGTTTACACTTTCCGCAAAATGAATATTAGGATGCAAGATTAAGATGGCTCTGCCCGGGCAATTAGAGTATTTCCCGTTACGTCACCTGATAGGTGCCGGGCTCGGTATATTACTGATAGTAGTTCTGATGTTACTTCCCGATTCAGGTGACACCACGAAAGAACAGACATTCGTTATTGATCTTCCAGAACCCACTGAGTCTGACGTATCTCCGCCGCTACCCGAATTGGACTGGGAATCCACCAAAGTAAAAAGTGGCGACAGTCTGTCCGTTCTCTTCAGCCGAGAGAATCTCAGTGCAGTGGATGTCATTGATATCGCTGCGGCGGTACCTCGTGATGTGATTAACTTAAAAGTTGGACAGGAGGTTCGTTGGGTCAGAACGGCTGACAACCGCATTTCCCAGCTTGAAATCATCCTATCCCCACTCGCCCGTCACGCTATCACAAGAGAGGGCGACGGTACTCTGGCTTATGAACTGCTTGAACGCACTGCTGATTACATTCCCCGCTTTGCAACAGCCACCATCGATAACTCTCTGTATTACGACGGCTCTCAGGCCGGTGTACCGGATCAGGTCCTCTATCAATTAGCTGCCATTTTCGGCTGGGATATCGACTTTGCACTGGATATCCGTAAGGGCGACTCTTTCAGTCTGATCTTTGAAGAGATTCAATTAGACGGCGAGCAGATTGGCTACGGTGACATCCTTATCGCTCAGTTCAATAATCGCGATCGTGAGCTGGCAGCCGTCCGCTATGTAGACAGCGAAGGTAATGCCAACTACTTCACCCCGGAAGGCACCAGCATGCGTAAAGCCTTCCTGCGCAACCCGATTGATTACTTCCGCATCAGCTCTCGCTTCAACCCCAACCGACGCCATCCGATTCTGAATACCATCCGAGCACACCGGGGAACAGACTATGCTGCGCCAACTGGTACGCCGATCAAAGCAGCAGGTGATGGCAAGGTCACGTTCGCCGGCCGTAACGGAGGCTACGGTAACGTCGTCGTTATTCAGCATGGCCAGCGCTATCAGACTAAATACGCGCACATGAGTAAGTTTGGTCGAGGTATTCGAGTCGGACGCTACGTCAAGCAAGGCCAGATCATTGGATACGTTGGAACGACCGGCGCCTCTACTGGCCCACACCTTCATTACGAATTCCTGGTCGATGGCGTTCACCGGGATTCGCTACGGGTTAAGTTACCCAAAGCCGAGTCGATCAAGTCTTCAGAAAAGACCGCCTTCCTGAAGGAGTCGAATAAACTCACAGGTTGGCTGAGTGACTTCAGTGCAAGTATCAGCAGCGGAGACAGCTTCCAATGAGCCTGTGCATAGGGCTGATGTCAGGTACAAGCGCAGATGGAATGGATGCCTGTCTGGTCGATATTACCGAGCAGCAGGTCACATTGATCGATGCTCTCTGCATTGAATACCCCAAAGAAGTGTCTGAGTTTTTCAAGGCTATTGCGGTAGCCGACAACCTCAGCGCAGAACTGGTCATGGATGCTGATCGTCTGATTGCTCAATACGGCGTACAAGCCGTCGTGACTCTTCTCAACAACAATCAGACAGACGCCAGTGAGGTTGAGTTAATCGGCAGCCACGGCCACACACTCCGTCATCGCCCTCAGCCAGATGGTTTCAGCTGGCAGATAGGAGATCCTTCGTGGATCGCTGAGCATACTGGTATTACTTGTGTTGCGGACTTCCGACGCAGGGATATTGCAGCTGGCGGCGAAGGCGCCCCTTTGGTGCCAGCCTTTCATCAGCATGTATTTGCGGACCGCGAGCACAGCGCTGTTCTGAATATCGGCGGCGTTGCCAATCTCACCTTGCTGAATGACACGCTAACAGGCTTTGATACCGGCCCGGGCAATGCGCTGATCGATGAATATTGCCAACGCACTCTGGGGCAGACGTGCGATAGCAATGGCAGCCTTGCCGCCTCCGGAGTTATTATTCCCGAGCTGTTAGAGCAATGTCTCTCTCACCCGTACTTTGCAGAAGAGCCGCCAAAGAGTACCGGTCGGGAAGTCTTTAATCTTGATGCCTTCCTGCCGGCCCAATATTCGGCGACTGACGCCGATATTCTTCGAACGCTCACGGAACTGACCGCAGCGACAGTAAGTACTGCGTTGAGCAAGTGGTCTCCAACAACTCGTGAGTTACTGGTTTGTGGTGGCGGCCTGAAAAATACGTTTCTGATCGAACGCATTGCAGCGCTCTTACCGGAAGTTACAGTGCAGTCCAGCGCAGAAGCAGGCGCCGATCCGGACTGGATGGAAGCCATGGCCTTTGCCTGGCTGGGATGGCGAACAATGAAGGGGTTATCGGGTAACGCCAGTACAGTGACCGGGGCGCAGGGCGAAAGAATTCTGGGTGGAATATTTCCCGCCTGACAGAACGCCAGGCGCGAGAGAATATCGCTTAAAAGTAAGCGTAACCGGCTTTCTCCAGGCGTTTATTCTCTTGGTCGGCAGAAGATACGCCCTCGATGAATGGAGGCAGATCCGTCATTTCAATGCCGCGCTGTCCAGTCCAGTAACGGCACACCTTCACATCAATGATATTGAACGCATCTAAACGCGCGGCGAGGTCAATCAGGGCTTTGTTGTCGCGATAGTTCTCACGTTTAAAAAGTGCAATCTCATCCCCGGACAACACCAGAATTACCGGATCGCGAGTTACATACTCATCCTGCCCTGAGGCTATTTTTTCGGCTCGCTGAAGCAAGCGAAGCATCTCATCGGCGGAGTGCTCCTGAATTTTTGCCTGAAACAGACTAGGAATATCGTCAATCGCGGGGGATGTGACCGGCACGATTTCCGCGGTAACGTCTCCCGACTGTACCGCCTCGATGGGAGCAGCGTTATCCGTAGCGGGTATCTCTGCTGCTGAGTCAGACACGACAACCGGCTCTATTACATTTGCCGCCTCATGCGCCGGAACAACATCCTCAGCGAACGCCATAGAGCTTGTGGTAAAGATCAGAATCGAAAGAGCAGTTCTCATGGGCACCCCCTGGATGCGTATCAGATCAGATGGCGAACGACGAGCCGCAACCACAGGTGGATGAAGCCCCAGGGTTAGATACCGCAAACCGCGAACCTTCGAGACCTTCCTGGTAATCAAGTACTGAACCTACTATGTATCCGTAGCTAAGAGAATCCACCAGCACGCGCACACCTTCCTGACCGATTAGAGCATCGTCTTCAGCCTGCTCATCATCAAAGGTAAAGCCGTATTGAAATCCAGAGCACCCACCGCCAGTCACGAACACTCTCAGACACAGATCATCGTCTGCCTCTTCGGCGAGGAGTTCGCGGATCTTTTCTGCTGCCGATGGCGTGAGCTCTATCGGGGCTGCTTGCTGAACTGCTGACATGGTTACCTTACGGATATAAGTTTTGTAGGATTATCTTCCTTCCCGAGTAAATTAGTCAACTTTTGCCAACTCTGGCTCAGAGACGCCAGAACTGGACGGTGCCTTCGCACCATTGCCATGGATTAACTGGCCGTTGACCTGAGCACCTAACACCATTTCCATTGTGGCGTAGTGCACATCTCCTGTTATGCGGGCTTTTTTGGCGAGTTCAATATAATCGTAGGCATGAATATCACCGACGACTTCACCATTAATGATTACGTTTGGGGCAGTAATGCGCCCTTCAACGCGCCCCTTGTCACTGATGCGAACAGATGCCTTTGACCCGGCCTCTGCAATCAGATTGCCTTTAAGGACGCCATCGATCTGAATCGCGCCCTTTACTGCGATGTCACCACGAATTTCAGTACGCGCAGATATGACGGTATCGAAATCGATATTATTGTTGGTTTTAGCACTGAACATCAGGCCTCTCCCTCGCTATTCCAATTGCGTGTTTCTTCTACTCGCTGTGAGTTACGTCCACGGGACTGCATGACAACCTGTAGTTGTTGCGGTGTGAAGTCTGCGGGGACAGTGAGTGTCCCTTTTAATTCCTGAAAGTACCGGAACCGGAACGGGATACCTAGCTCCGTCACCGCGTCATCGAGATCACGCAATGCGATGATCTCTTGCTGTCCCGCTCGTGTCCCGATGATGTTGACTGCAACTTCACCTTGTACGAAGTTCGTATTGTCGACGACCTGGGTCATCATGACTGCATAACGATATTCTTGCCCTGACAGCGCCTCGAGATCGATGCGACTTACGCGTAAGCCTTTATCCGTACTGCCCGGAGCCATAATGCCTTTATAGAAAGCCACCTCCTGCTCCAGTGCGCCAACCTGATCCCTGAGGTCTTTGACTGTTGAGCGAAAGTCATCAGCGGCTTGGCGATCAACTTCTCCGCCCTTCTCAAGGACAGCCACACGTTGGCTAAGGTCATTGATTGTCTGCTCGCTGACGCGCAGGCCGTCTTTCAGATAGCGGCCTTCTTCTTTCAACACTTTGACTTGGTTGTAACTGTCGAAATAACCGTACAGATAACCGCCACCAGCGGTGATCAATATAAGTACCGCCAACCAGATAGCGCGTCTCAGGCGATACCCTTTCGCCCGACGCACAATAACCAGCTCGTCCTGAACGCTTCCTTCAACCACCGCCATGCAATGTCTCCAATCAGGTTACGGCATCAGTGCTACGTGCTGGAGGCCCATATCTTCTGGGAAGCCAAACATAATATTCATGCACTGAACGGCCTGCCCAGAAGAGCCTTTAACCAGATTGTCGATGGCCGACAACACGATCACCTGCCCGGTGTCCTCATGATAGTGCAAGGCGAGACGACACACATTGCTGCCTTTAACACTGCGGGTAGCAGGCTGACTGCCGGCCGGGAGAACGTCCACAAACGGCTCGTCGGCGTAGCGTTTCTCAAAGATTGCTTGCAGATCATCGATGTTCTGTCCCGGAATGCGCGCATACAAGGTAGCCAGAATACCGCGGATCATAGGGGCCAAATGCGGTGTGAAGGTGATATCGATGTCTTTACCACCGGCAGCCGCCTTCAGCTCCTGACGAATTTCCGGCAAGTGACGGTGCCCGGATGTACCGTATGCCATAAAGCTGTCGGCAGTTTCGGCAAACAGCGAACCAACTTTCGCACCCCGTCCTGCTCCACTGACACCCGTTTTGCAGTCAGCGATCAGTAGCTGATCGTCAATCAGTCCCTGCTCGATCAGGGGAATCAGACCCAGCTCTACCGAGGTTGGGTAACAACCCGGACACGCAACAAGACGTGCCTTACTGATGTCGCTCCGATACACCTCAGGTAATCCGTATACGGCTTCTGGGAGAATGCCCGGTGCTCCGTGCTCTTGCCCGTACCATTTTTCCCATGTGGGGACATCTTTCAGACGGAAATCCGCAGATAAGTCGACAACACGAGCACCGGAGTTAAGTACCTCTTCCGCGAGTGCATGTGCTACACCATGCGGAGTCGCAAAAAACACAACATCGCAGGCTCCGAGTGCATCCGCATCCGGTACAGTGAATTGCAGGTCCGTGTAGCCGCGGAGGTTGGGATACATATCATCCAGTCGCACGCCTTCTTCACTGCGCGATGTAATCACCGCCAGTTCTGTTTCTGGGTGATGCACCAGAATACGCAACAACTCAACACCGGTGTAACCAGTGCCGCCTACGATACCAACCTTAATCACAGCAAATCTCCGCTATAGTCCAGGAGCAATCCAGGAGTCTTCATACAGCAATCCTGCCGATTGTCGGCGGGATTGGAAAGATGCGTATAATAGCTCGTATCAGGCTTTGTTCACACCATCCGGCCAGAAAGGAACCGTCAATCGTGACCCCGTTACGCCAACTGTGGCAAAACATGATCACACTTTCAGACAATCAGATTGGTCTGGCGGGTCTGGCGTTACTGACAGGGTTGGTCAGCGCAGGCTTAATCACTCTTTTCCGGCTCGCCATTGAATTGCCACTGGTCAGCTTTTTCCCAATTGAGTCGGCTGAAAACTTTGAAGCTATGTCGCGTGAAACGCGATCCCTGCTGTTACTTGGTGGCGGCGCACTTCTTATTCTGATGTTCTACTGGCTACCACAGGAAAGACGCAGCGTCGGGGTGGCCCACGTGTTACTGCGCATGGAACGGCATCAGGGCTATCTGCCAGCCCGGAATATTATTCTGCAATGGTTTGCGGCCGTAGTCGCCCTGCTGAGCGGACACAGTGTTGGCCGTGAAGGGCCCGCCATTCATCTGGGTGCGGGCACCGGCAGTCAGATTGGACAACGAACAGAGCTCGCGCACCACCGATTGCGTATTCTGGCGGCAGCGGGCGTCGCCAGTGCTATATCAGCGTCGTTTAACACGCCGATGGCTGGTGTGATTTTCGCTATGGAGGTCGTACTGCTGGAATACAGCATACGCGGCTTTATCCCGATTATTCTGGCATCGGTCAGTGGCGCCATCGTCAGCCGCGCCGTGTTCGGGCACGAAACGGCGTTCAATGTACCTGCTCTTAATATGCACTCCTTATGGGAGGTACCTTACATCCTGCTACTTGGTGTCGTCTGTGGTCTGGTAGCAACGGCGTACATTTATATGGTTAAGGCGTTTCAGCGCATCGGTCACTTACCTCTGGTGCTGCGCTGGGGCGGACTGACCCTTGCCACGCTCGCGGTCAGTTGGTGGCTGCCGCAGATTCTGGGGATTGGCTATGACACAGTAAACGACGCGCTCAACGGGCAGGTTTTCTTTATCACTCTGCTGTTACTGCTGGGCGCAAAAATGTTGCTGTCGAGCTGGGCGGCTGCAGTCAGCTTTCCAGCAGGACTGATTGGTCCTGTGATGTTTATCGGCGCGGCCGTTGGCGGACTGATGGGGCAACTTTCTATCTGGCTCGCGCCGGATTACCCCGTCTCGATTGGCTTTTACACCATGCTCGGAATGGGGGCCATGATGGGTGCCGTTCTGCGCGCACCGCTGGCCGCATTGGTGGCGCTGCTCGAACTGACGGCCAATCCCAATATCATTATGCCGGGGATGCTATCCGTCGTGATCGCCAGTCTGGTCGTCAGTGAAGTGTTCCGCCTGCCATCCGTATTTCAGGTGCAGTTAGGCGGCAACGTGCAATACCAAACACCCAGTCCGGTACGACAGATGTTGCGCAATACCTGGGTCGCACAAGCCATGCAAGGTTCCGTTATCGAAGCACAACGGACCCTCAGCAGAGAGGCTGCTGGATTTATCCTGCAACGAGATCCGGATTGGCTATTGATCGCCAACGAAGACACGCTGATCCGACCCGCCGCGGTTGCAGAGGCACTGGAAACGCAAACGGAAGCTGACACAGTCGATCTGTTAACGATTCCGGCAGACCGACAGGCAGCAGGTCGCATATCACTCAAGGCCAATCTGCAGGACGCCTTAGACCTGATGCAAGCACATCAATTACAATGGCTCATAGTTTATCGTGATGAGCGCCGACACCAGTTCGCCGGGGTCGTATCCCGTGATGATATCGAGCGCTATTACCAATACCGACCGGCCTGAATTGCCGGCTTAAATAAAGGTAGCGAATGTCTTACTCCATTTCTCAAAGCGAAGCCCTGTTTGCAGCAGCCCAGAAACACATTCCCGGCGGCGTAAACTCGCCAGTACGCGCATTTAAAGGTGTCGGTGGTACCCCCATCTTTTTCGACCACGCCAAAGGTGCGTATGTGTTCGATGCCGATGGCAACCGTTACATCGATTATGTCGGTAGCTGGGGGCCAATGATTCTTGGCCACTCTGCGGATGAAATTCTGGATGCCGTACGCGCACGTATGGACAAGGGCCTGAGCTTTGGTGCGCCGACTCATATCGAAATCGAAATGGCCGAAGAAGTCTGCAAACTGATTCCGTCAATGGACATGGTGCGCATGGTGAACTCGGGCACCGAAGCCACCATGAGTGCGATTCGTCTTGCACGCGGCTACACCGGACGCGACAAGCTGGTGAAATTCGAAGGCTGTTACCACGGCCACGCCGACTCCCTGCTGGTGAAAGCGGGCTCCGGCATGCTGACCCTAGGTGTCCCGACTTCTCCCGGTGTTCCTGCAGGCGTTGCAGAAAACACCATTACCCTGAACTACAACGATCTCGATAACGTTAAAGAATGCTTCGCGAAAATGGGTGACGAAATTGCGTGCGTCATCATCGAGCCCGTTGCCGGCAACATGAACTGCATTCCGCCATCCAAATCCTTCCTACAAGGGTTGCGAGAGCTGTGCGACGTACACGGTATCGTGCTGATTTTTGACGAAGTCATGAGCGGCTTCCGGGTGTCGCTGGGCGGCGCGCAACAGTATTACGGCATCACTCCAGACATGACCTGCCTAGGTAAGGTCATCGGCGGCGGCCTGCCCGTCGGTGCTTTTGGTGGCAAGCGCGCAATCATGGAGTACCTCGCACCTCTCGGCCCTGTGTATCAAGCCGGTACTCTCTCTGGCAATCCGCTGGCAATGGCGGCCGGCCTCGCCATGTTGAAAGCCATTCAGAAACCTGGCTTCTACGATCAGCTAACGGCTCGCGTAAAACAGATGCTGGATGGATTTAAAGCGGCGGCGGATAAGCATGGCATACCATTCACCTCCACCAGCGCGGGCTCTATGTTTGGCCTGTTCTTCACCGAGCTGAGCGAGATCACTGGTTTCCGTGATGTTGCCGACCACTGTGATGGCGAGCGATTCAATCAGTTCTTCCACGGCATGCTGAAAGAAGGCGTGTACCTCGCACCGTCATCATTCGAAGCCGGGTTTATGTCCATCGCGCATACCGAGCAGGATATTGACGACACCATCGCTGCCGCCGATCGCGTCATGGCGTCGATCAAGGCGGGTTGAGGTGATCTCAGTTTTGTTTCTCGTCACAGGCCTCCTGCTCGGATGGTTATCGCGGCCTCGCGCAGGCGAGGTATTGCAGGGAGAGCAGGCGGCTGACCTCTGTGCCGCACTGCTCCTGAGTCTGTACGGCAGTTTATTGCTGGTCTCTCCTTACTGGCAGCATGCGGAAACATTGCTGCTGTTGCAGGGGCTGAGTTGGTATGCGGCCTTACCTTTATTAGCGCTAGTGGGACTCGCCCGATTCGTGCAATCTGTCAGTTCACTTCCATCGTGGGATCGCGTCGTATGGGGCAGGATTCTGCTGGCACTGTGTGTGGTATTCGAACTCACCCGGCGAGCGAATGAGCTGGACTGGATTCTCCTCACCAGCCTTGCAGTAGGTGGCCTATCAGCCGTTGCCAGTGCCTGGGCAAAAAGGACACCGGGCCTCGTTGCCTCCGCCGTCATCTGGGCGACTCTGAGTTACTGGCCTCTATCCAACTGGCCCGCGATTCAGGTTGAGCTGCTGGCCATGGCGATTGCGACAGCAGTGACGTTTCAGCGTCTTGCAGAGCACTGGAGCGACCGACTTCACACTCCCCAACCATGACACCGAATTGACATAGCGTAACCAGACATACCTGTCAGGTTACCGTCGAAAATACCTGATCGGCCTAGTATGGAATAAAAGGATATCCATACAGGCCTATTTTATGAGAACTCTCTGGAGCGCCTCCGCCCTCTTCTCGCTCAGTGTTCATGTTGCCGCTGCCCCACTATTGTCATTCGACAGCATAACGGACTCCCCAGAAAATCAGACAAGCACCGGGCTGGATGTCGCTGGTTTGCTGGACCCGGCCAACATTGGTTTGATTAACTTCACCATAGTTGGCGGCGACGACGCTCACCTGTTTACAACATCCGGAACCAACCTGCTGTTCTCGTCAGCGCCTGATTATGAAACACCTCTTGATGCGGATGGTGACAACCGCTACGAACTGATACTGCAATCCCCTCTGGTCGGCCTGATCACCAAGAATGTCGCCATAGATGTCACCAACCTGAACGACAACAGCCCAGTAATATCCTCTGGTACCAGCGTCACCATCGACGAAAATATCATTAATACGGGATACATTCTGACGGCCTCAGACGCTGACGGAGACGTTCTCATCGACCGGATCTCAGGCGGCGTGGATGCCGCTCTGTTTGAACTAGTCGATGGTGAGTTGCGTTTCAAAACGGCCCCGGATCATGAAGACCCACAGGACTCGAACGGCGATAACATCTATCTGGTCGATCTCGAAGTCAGCGACGGCCTGAATCTGGTGGACGTCAGCGTCAGCGTCACAATCGAAAATATCAATGATGTGGCACCAACCTGGACCGGGTCGACCGTTATCACCTTAGTAGAAGGGCTGATCGCCACCGGACTCCTGACGAACAGCACCTATGACCTCGAAGGCGACTCTCTGTCAGTCAGCATCAATGGCGGTGTCGATGCCACCCTGTTCGACATCGTCAACGGGGAAATCGTATTCCTCTCAGCGCCGGATGCAGAAAATCCGCTCGATGCAGGCCTCGATAATATCTACAACCTGCAGATTGCCATCGACGACGGCGTACACGTCACCACTCAAAATCTGAGCATTGAGATTCTGCCAGACTATGACGGTGACGGCATCGCCGATGTCATCGACGCCGACGATGACAACGATGGTTACGATGACATAGTCGAACTCAGTGAGGGCACGGACCCGGAAGACGCTTCCAGCACGCCGGCCGACCAGGACGGCGACTACATTCCCGACAGCACAGACCCCGACCGCGACGGTGATGGCATCGACAACGCTACAGAGACCAGTAACGGCACCAACCCGGACAACCCGGATACCGACGGTGATGGCAGCGATGACGCCGCCGAAGGGACAACCGACTCGGATGGCGACGGCCAGATTGATGCGGTTGAATCGTCCACAACCGACACGGATTTTGATGGCGTCAGTGATCAGAACGACAGCGACAATAATGACGGTTCGAATGACACCGACGGCGACGGTATCAGCAACGAAGATGAAACTGCTGTGGGCACGGACCCCGAAAATGCATCTGACACCCCAACCGACAACGACGGTGACGGTACCCCGGACACTCTGGACAGTGACCGCGACGGTGACGGGGTCAGCAATGCAGACGAAGCCACCAACGGCACCGATCCGGACGCCGCCGACAGCGATGGCGACGGTAAAAACGACGGCACAGAAGGCACAACAGACACCGATGGCGATGGCACCATTGATGCGCTCGAGTCTGCATCAGCGGACGCTGACAGTGATGGCGTGAGCGATGAACGCGACGCGGCAAACAACGACGGCAGCAACGACACCGACGGCGACGGCATCAGCAATGCCAATGAAACCGCAGCTGGCAGCGACCCAGAGGATGCCGCCGATACACCAGCAGACCAGGATAATGACGGTATCCCAGATGGACTCGATAGCGACCGCGATGGAGACAACGTCAGCAACGCCGACGAAACCACCAACGGCACCAATCCAGATAATCCGGATAGCGACGGTGATGGCCAGAGGGATGACTCCGAGGGGACGACGGACAGCGACGGCGATGGCACCATCGACGCTCTGGAATCAAATCAGACAGACACCGATGGTGATGGCGTCAACGACCAGGCCGATGCCGACAATAACAGCGGTGCCAACGATACCGACGGCGATGGCATCAGCAACGCCAATGAAACCGCTGCTGGTACCGATCCACAGAACCCTTCTGATACCCCAGCAGATCAGGACGGCGATGGCATTCCTGACAGCGTGGACAATGATCGTGATGGCGATGGCGTCGCCAACACTGTTGAAGCCAGCAACGGTACTGATCCTGACGTCAGTGATACCGACGGCGATGGCGCAGATGACGGCACCGAAGGTACCGCGGACAGTGACGGTGATGGCGTGATCGACGCGCTGGAATCCAGCACCACCGACAGCGATGCAGACGGAGTCCCAGACCAGAATGACAGCGCCAACAACGATGGCAGCAACGATACTGACGGCGACGGCATCAGCAATGCTCAAGAAACCTCATTAGGTTCAGATCCGCAGAATGCATCAGATACCCCAGCCGATCTGGACGGCGATGGCATTCCTGATGGGCTAGACAGCGACCGCGATGGCGATGGTTACAGCAACAGCCAGGAAACCGCCGCTGGCACCGACCCGGACGATGCTGCCAGCGCCCCCACCGATCTAGACGGCGATGGCACGCCTGACAGCAGCGACCCCGACATCGACGGCGACGGCATCGACAACAGCACTGAGACCAGCAACGGCACGAACCCCAATAACCCTGACACCGACAACGACGGCAGTAACGACGCAGTAGAAGGTACGGCAGACACAGACGGAGACGGCGCGATCGATGCGGTTGAGTCGGACAGCAATGACGCCGATAACGACGGTGTGGCTGACCAGTTCGACGCCGAAAACAATAATCCCGCCAACGACACTGATGGCGATGGCATCAGCAACCAGCAGGAAACAGCAGCCGGCACCGACCCGCGTAACGCCTCGGACACGCCGTCTGATCTCGACGGTGATGGCATCCCGGACAGCGTTGATAATGACCGCGACGGCGACGGCGTCAGCAACAGCGATGAGGGCGTCAACGGTACCGACCCCGATGATGCAGATACCGACAATGACGGTACGAATGATGGTGCGGAAGGCACATCCGACAGCGATGGCGACGGCACCATTGACGCTCTGGAGTCGTCACAGGCAGACGCCGACAATGACGGCGTCAGCGATCAGTACGACGCCAACGATGCCGACCCGAACAACGATACTGACGGTGATGGTATCGGTAACGCATTCGAATCCAGTGCGGACAGCGACCCGCGTAACCCTAATGACACGCCTCCGGACTCAGATGGTGATGGCACTCCCGATAGTCTGGACAGTGACCGCGATGGCGATGGTGTCAGCGACTCAGATGAAATTGCCAATGGCACGACCCGCTCCAACCCGGACAGCGACGGCGATGGTAAAAACGATGGTGTCGAGGGTACCGCAGACAGCGACGCGGATGGCGTGATTGATGCGCTCGAATCCGCGATAACCGACTCCGACAACGACGGCGTCCCAGATGAACTGGACGCCGCCAACAATGACCCGAGCAACGACAGCGACAACGACGGCATCAGCAACAGTTATGAAACCGCCGCCGGTACCGATCCGCTGAATGGCAGTGACACACCGGCTGATCAGGACGGCGATGGCATTCCGGACAGCTTGGATGGCGATCGTGATGGCGATGGATACAGCAACAGTACCGAAACCTATGCGGGCACAGACCCGGATGACAGCGCCAGCGTGCCTGCGGACCTGGATGGAGACGGCACACCGGACTACATCGACAATGATCGCGACGGCGATGGCCTGAACAACACGACCGAAGTGCTTTACGGTACCGATCCCGATGACCCAGACAGTGATGCCGACGGCACATCCGACGGAGAAGAGTATGGTCAGGATACGGATCATGATGGCGTGGCCGACGCGCTGGAATCGTTGATTAGCGACACCGACAGCGATGGCGTTTCCGACCAGGAAGACGCAGCCAACCTGAATCCGAACAACGACAGCGATAACGACGGACTGTCCAACATAGATGAGACCACAGCGGGTTACGACCCATTGAATGACGACAGTGATGGTGATGGCCTCATTGATGGTGACGACATCGCACCGCTGGACCCTTTATCTGACTCCGACATTGACGGACTCAACGATGCAACGGAAACAAGTATTGGCAGTAACCCGCTCGACGATGACACCGACGGCGATGGCCTCAGTGATTTCCTCGAAGCTCGCATTAACCGGGAAGGCCTGCCGCGGGACACCAATAATGATGGTATTCCGGATTATGACGATATCGATGACGATGGCGACGGTGAGCTCACAGCAGATGAGAGCGGTGACAGTGATGGCGACGGAATAGATGATGCCTACGACGCAGACGATGCTGCCGATTCCACAACCAATGACAGCGACCTTGACGGCCTGCGCGATGAGGAAGAGTGCACTATCACCCACTGCGAAGACAGTGACGCCGACGGCGTGCCTGACTATACGGACGAAGACAGCGACAACAATGCAGTGCTGGACAGCGACGAAGTACGGCCGCTGCTCGACTCTGATGGCGATGGTATTGCTGATTACCGCGATGACGATGATGACGGAGATGGCATTGATGATCTGACCGAGATCCCAGACCCATTGAATCCATTAAGTGCGGATTTCGACAACGACGGTATCGCCGATCACCTGGACGCTGACAGTGACCTGACCGATGGCACAAACGATGGCGACAATGACGGTATCAGCGACACTGAGGAGTGGGGCACTGGAAGTGATCCACGCGATACCGACAGCGATCGGATCCCGGACTATGCCGATCCCGACTCGGATAACGACGGCCTGGCCGATGTTTCAGAAGCCCTGTTGGACTCGGATGGCGATGGCATTCTCAATTACCTTGAAAGCCGACTGTCAGACAGCGATAACGATGGCGTCAACGACGAGGCCGACGAAGCGAACGAGAGTCCAGAAAACGATACAGATGGCGACGGCTTCAGTAATCAAGCCGAACAGGATGGCGGCACCGACCCTCAGGATGCAGAGAGCTTCCCCGGCAGCGGTGTGGTTCCTGATACGAGCGAGCCCGGAGAAGTGACCCAAAGCAGCTCTGGCTCGTCATCTGGTAGCGTCAGTCTGCTCAGCCTTATTCTGGGACTTATCCTTGTCGCGATGAGATTAACCGCCACAAAGCGGCGGCTAATCTGTGATCAAAACTTCAGGGGTGGCGACAACTGAAGCCACCTCCTGAACCACGTCCTTTGTTTTCAAAAATATTGTCTACACTGGTAATAATACCAACAGTACTCATGTGGTTATCGCTATGATTCCATCACCTGCAATAAATAAATTCTATCAAGATGCAGACGCATTCTTTTTCCGCCTGACCCTAGCATTGCTCGGTGTTTCTCTGCTATTGGCGAGCTGGCATAACACCTGGTTAGAAGCTTTACTGGTTGGCATTCCCGCCGTTGCAGTTCCCGCAATGATCAGCAAAACCATGCCGGGACACCGACTGTCGCGCATTGCCTTTGCCGCCTCTCTGATGGTATTTGCAGGTTTGCATATTCATCAGGCACACGGTCTGATCGAAATGCACTTCGGAATATTTGCTCTTCTCGCTGCCCTTCTCTATTACAGGGACCACCTGACCATCATTACCGCTGCTGCAGTTATCGCAGTGCATCACCTGGTGTTTAATTTCCTTCAGGAAGCGGGCGCCGGTGTCTATGTATTCGAATATCATGCGAGCCTTGATGTGACGACCGGCCTGAATATCGTGTTGCTGCATGCTGCCTTTGTTGTGTTCGAGTCCGGTGTTCTGGTTTATCTCTCTCGCAAAAGCTGGGCAGAGTTTATTCAGGGCGTGGAGTTACGCGATATCGGTGAACACCTGCAAAAAGAAGGTCAGATTGATCTCTCTTATCAGGTCGCCAATCCACGCTCTGACTTTGGCCATACCTTTAACCGGTTCTTCAGTCAGGTTAATGAACTTGTCACGGAAGCCAGTCAGTTGTCTGAGCAGATAGCGGGGATCAGTCACGATTTTAATGGCTCATCGAAAACGGTCGAAGCCGGCGCGCGCAAACAGGCAGACGAGACGGATCTGATCGCCTCTGCCACCCTGGAGATGACCAGTGCCATGGAAGAGATTAACCGTTTCTCTGACGAAGCCGCAGAAGCCGCTGGCACAGCCACCGAGGTATCCTCCTCCAGCGACAAAGAGATTCGTGCTGCCCGGATTGGTATCGAACAACTGGAGCGCAGTATTCGTACGGCGAACACGGTAATTGAAAACCTCGACTCTGAAAGCAATAACATTGGATCTGTGTTGTCCGTTATTCAGGGTATTGCCGAACAGACGAACCTACTGGCGTTGAATGCAGCCATTGAAGCGGCGCGTGCAGGGGAACAAGGACGTGGCTTTGCTGTTGTTGCCGATGAAGTGCGCACGCTGGCTTCCCGTACGCATGAAAGCACCGAAGAAATTCAACGCATGATCGAGCAGCTACAGAAAGGCTCCAGCGAAGCGGTCAGCGCCATGGAGACATCTTTGAGTGGTGTAAGTGAGAGCGTGGCTCAGGTTGGCCGCATTGATGAGCAACTGTCCTCAATCAAGTCGTCAGTCGAGTCAATGAGCAACATGAATCAACAAATTGCCCAAGCCATTCGGGAGCAAAACCTCGCCATCAATGAGGTCAACGGCAACATTATATCGATACGGGAAATCGGTGACTCCAACCTCGAGATGGCCACCGCATCGTTAACGAAAACCGGGCAGCTTTCATCAATGTCAGAACGTATGGCGACGCTGCTCAGTCAATTCAAAGCGAGCTGAGATAAAAGGCGGAGAGCTCCGCCTTATAACTGGAACTCCAGTTCGTACAGCAGGTAGTTAAGCATATCGTCGTCTTCATTGGCGAAAACCCGGGCTCGCTCTAATAGCTGCTTTGCCCGGGTACTGTCGCCAGCAGACAACACCGCTTTAGCCTGGCGGTAGAGGACATATGGGTTGCGTGGTTCGATGCGACGGGCCTGATCAAGATACGTCAGCGCGGCGCTCCAGTTACCTGCCTGCATCGCATCGTCGGCCTGGCCGAAAAGCATAAGAACCGCAGGATGTTCGCTGCCCTGCCGGAACTCACCATAGTTAATGTTATCTCCCTGATCCGGCGAATTTGTAGCACACCCGCCCAGTATCAGGGCCATGCCCACCAGTGTCGTGGTCAGAACAGTCGATCGAGCCATGAGCGAATCTCTCTCCCCAAACTTTTGACGCCCGACTCACAAGATATTCTGTCTTTTTCCTGCCAGGCTACCGGAAACTCATACACTGTAGCAGAACAACCCTCATCCATTAATTGTCCCTGTTCATTCACAGGTATCTGCACAAGGTTTCGGGGAGGAGCAAGAGGCTCGGTACCAATCCGCCGGAATGTCTCCTGCCAAATAGGCAGCGCACCACTGCTGCCGGTGAATGGCATAGCGGCATTGTCGTCCATTCCTACCCAGATAACGCCCAAGTGACGGTTATCAAAACCCGCATACCAGGCGTCACGCTGATCGTCACTGGTGCCGGTTTTTCCAGCCAAAGGCTGCGGCAGTGAATTCAGACGCCGGGCCGTCCCATCACGCACGACCGCTTTCAAACCCGCTGTCAGCCACTCCATCGTAACCGGGTCATACACTTGCTGACCGCGAATAGCGTAGGATGACAACATATCACCGTCCGCCGTCGTCACCGCATCTATCGTTCGCAATGGCATCAAAAATCCTTCCGATGCAATCGTCTGGTACATCTGAGTCATCTCCAGTGGCGACAAGGACATAGCCCCCAACAGAAGTGACGGATAAGGCGGGATATCATCACGGATGCCCAACCGTGTAAGCTCATCGACCACATTGTTTAGCCCGACAGTCATTCCTAACCGTGCCGTTGCCTGATTAAGAGATCGTTGAAGAGTTTCCTGCATGGGTAGTAAACCATGACTGGTTTTATCGTAATTCTGCGGCTGCCATAGGCTGCCGTCCTGCCCTTCTACTGTCACCGGGGCGTCGTCCACCAGCGTACCCCAGTGATAATTTCCGCTGCGCAGCGCCGCCAGATATACAGCAGGCTTGGCCAAAGAGCCGACTGCCCGCTTAGCATTCAAGGCTCGGTTAAATCCAAAGAATGACGCGTCGCGCGCACCCAGCAATGCACGAATTTCTCCGCCATCGACGCTGGTCACCACCGCAGCTGTCTCCAGCTTATTTTTCAAAGACGGTGCCCGGTTTTCGAGACGGCTCAAGTGGCTATCAGCGGCTTGCTCAACGGCATTCTGAACCCACGGGTCCAGCGTCGTAAAAATACGTAAGCCTTCAGATTGCAGATCCTGTAGTCGGTAGTCCTGCTGCAATTGTTGTTTTGCGAGTTCAAGAAACGCTGGATACTCACGCTGTCCTGCTCGACGAGGAGACGCCGTCAACAGAGGTGAACGCATGGCTCTGAGGCTGTCGGCCTCGCTGATAATTTTACTGTCAGCCATTAAGCGTAAAATTAAATCACGGCGTTCTTTAGAACGTTGCGGATTACGACGAGGGTTGTAAAAAGACGCGCCTTTTACCAACCCCACAAGAGTGGCTATTTCGGCATGATCCAGCTCACGTAATGGTTTGCCAAAATAGAAGCGTGAGGCCAAGCCGAAGCCATGGATACCACGTCGCCCGGCCTGCCCGAGATAAACTTCGTTAATGTAGGCTTCGAGTATTTCCTCTTTATCGTAATGCAGCTCAAGCAGCAGCGACATAAATGCTTCCTGCACCTTTCTGCTGAGCGACCTTTCGTTGGTTAAAAAGAAGTTTTTAACCAGCTGTTGAGTCAGGGTTGATCCACCCTGAACCATTCGACCGGCCTGCATATTGGCAACCATGGCCCGGGCTATGCCCGTCGGCGAGATTCCCCAATGTTCGAAAAAGCGTTTGTCTTCCGTGATGATCAATGCCGCTACGAGCACCGGAGGCACGTCCTCAAGCCGGACCAGTTCACGATCTTCGTTGTGCACCGGAAAGATACCGCCAATATACTGAGGCTCGAGACGGATAAGCGCCTGAGTGCCGTCGGCATCAGACACGCGCGCAATACGACCTGAACTGATGGTCACTTTAATCACACGGCTTGCCTCCGGGCCATCCCAGAAGGGGAAACCCCTACGGTAGATCTGCCAGGTATCGCCGGCACGCTTGTAGGTTCCCGGACGATCTACTTGTCCGCTGGCACGGTAATCCGCCCATTGCAGCTCCGCCTGTAATTGTTCAGGCGACAACAGGCGTCCGGGGTACAGTGCCAGAGGGCGCGCGTACACTTTAGCGGGCAAGGCCCATTTTTTACCGTCGAAGGCCTTGCGCACTTCAGCATCAAGATAAACCATCCATGCTGCAAATAAGGTAAGTAACAGAATCAGCAGGGCGAGAAGTTTTCCTTTCCATTGCCTCTTCGGTTTTCCTGATTCAGCCTGTTTTGCCCGAGAGTTTTGATCTGATGGCTTCTTCGATGACATCTTAGATGGGACCTTAGACGCCCCCTTAGGTGCCCCCGTAGATGACTTTTTACTGGGCTCTTTTTGGCTGGCTGTGTTCTTCCTGACCGGCTTCTTATTAGCAGGCTTTTGCGTGGACTTCCCCGGCATGTAAATCTGAACTCCGACTTTCGATAACGATGACACTAACAACAATAAAAATGCGCAAAAAATAAAGGCGCTACACACTGCCCCTAAGACAGCGACGACAGTATCGGGTTCCCGGCTGAGTTAGTCCATGACTGTTCGTCCTAACAACAAGCAAAGCAGCGAGACTGCGGTTCGGAGTACCCGGAAAAATCGCTATACTCAAGGGATGTTGAAGAGGCGCACCTAAATCATGTTTAACCCCCTTATTTCCGAGCACTGGCAGAAAACCGAAGCACAGATTACAGCCCTCTCAGAGCGCATGAACCTGAACTGGCAAACGTTTTTCAGCTCACTCGATGACGACCAACAAGCGGCCGTTAAACACGTTATGGTGGTCAGTGACTTCGTCGCAGATGCACTCCCAAGAGATCACGACTATCTGTGTGCCGCGATCAGCGATGACCGGATTAACCAGCCAATACGCGCAAACGACTATCACCAGTGGCTTAACGAGCTGAGTGACAAGGCTGAGACCGAGGATGATTGGCATCGAGCATTACGTCGCCTGCGGCGCCGGGCGATGGTTCACATCATCTGGCGAGATGCTCTGAAAACAGGCCGTACACTTGAAACCACTCGAGCGCTTTCAGAGCTAGCCGATGTCTGTGTCATACGCTCAATCGAATTCCTGCAGCCGCTCCTTGAAGTACGCCACGGCAAGCCACTCGCCAAATCAAGCGAGGATGAACAGGAATTGCTCGTGGTCGGTATGGGCAAACTGGGGGGCTGGGAGCTGAATCTGAGTTCAGATATTGATCTGATTTTTGCTTACCCCGAAAGCGGCAATACAACGGGGCCTAAGATCATCAGTAACCAGGAGTTTTTTACCAAGCTAGGACAAAAGCTCATACAGGCGTTAGATAAACAAACCGTGGACGGCTTCGTATTCCGTACCGACATGCGTTTGCGCCCGTACGGTGAAAGCGGCCCTCTCGTTATGAATTTTGCGTCCATTGATGAGTACTACCAGACGCAAGGGCGCGATTGGGAACGTTATGCCATGGTGAAAGCCCGCATCATGACAGGAGAAGACTCGGATAACGCTCAGGCACTGCTCGATATTCTGCGCCCCTTTACGTACCGCGCCTATGTCGACTTCAGTGCGTTTGAGTCACTGCGCAGCATGAAAGCCATGATCAACGCCGAAGTACGACGTCGCGGTCTGATGAACAACGTTAAGCTAGGGCCGGGCGGCATACGTGAAGTCGAGTTTATCGTTCAGGCTTTCCAGTTAATCCGGGGAGGTCAGGAAAAACATCTGCAAACAAGAGAGCTGATGCAGGTGCTCGACATGCTGTCCGCGGAGGGCTATCTGCCTGTGACCGCAACCGAAGATTTAAAAACCGCATATTGCTTCCTACGAGACAGCGAACACGCTATTCAGGCACTCAGGGATGAACAGACGCAGGAGCTGCCCATAGAGCCGCTGGATCAAGCCCGGATTGCATTGTCGATGCAATGCAAAGACTGGCAGGTGTATCTGGACACCCTGCAGCAGCACCGGGATGTAGTGAGCCATCATTTCGCCCAGATCGTCGCTCATGATGAAGAGGATGAACCCAGCGAGACAGATCATATCTGGCTGGATCTCTGGCATGGCGAACTGACCGACGAGGCCAGGGAAGCGCTGAAACAGAATCACTCCTGCGTCAACGACACAGCCGTTACGCAACTCACTAATGAGTTCAGGGAATCCCGCGCCGTCCATAACATGCAGCAAATAGGTCGCGAGCGTCTCGAGGCTCTTATGCCCGCTTTGCTGGAGCAGGTATGCCGCCAATCTAACTCTGAAGAAACACTGACTCGTATCATCCCACTCCTCGAGGCCGTACTTCGACGTACAGCCTATCTGGTGCTACTGAGTGAAAATCCGCAAGCTCTCGAGCAGCTGATTAGGCTGTGCTCTGCGTCTTCCTGGGTCGCGGAGTACATCACCCGTACGCCACTATTGCTGGATGAATTATTGGTACCGGAAACCCTGTTCCGCCTGCCAGACCCAGACGAGCTACAGGAAGAACTGCGCTTGCGCTTACTGCGCGTTGAAGCCGACGATCTGGAGCAACAGATGGAGCAGCTTCGTCAGTTTGTGCGTGCTCACAAACTGCGTGCTGCGGCTTGCGAGGTAATGGATAAGCTGCCGCTGATGAAAATCAGCGACTACTTGTCACGACTGGCTGAGACCGCGATGACCATGGTGATGAACCTCGCCTTCGAGCAAATGGTCAGCAAATATGGCTATCCCACCAATGCAGAAAAAGATCCGGTTTATCAGCCCGAATTTCTGGTCGTTGGCTACGGCAAGTCTGGAGGGCGTGAACTGAGCTACAGCTCCGATCTCGACATGGTATTCATCCATCAGGGTACTCCCGGCCGATACACAACCGGCGAGCGAAGCCTGGATAACGGCGTGTTCTATACCCGCATGGGGCAACGCATGGTGCATATGTGTACCAGCCAGACCCGTTCGGGCGACCTGTACGAAGTGGACCTGAGACTACGACCATCGGGGAACTCAGGCATGATCGTGGCCTCAGTCAAGGCCTTCGATGAATATCAGCAGAATCACGCCTGGACATGGGAGCATCAGGCCTTAGTGCGCGCGCGACCACTCTGTGGTGAGCCGCGCCTGTTTGAGGTGTTTAACTCAATCCGCCAACGCATCCTGACACAATCCCGGGATATCCCGGCTCTGCGCGAAGAAGTGCGAGCCATGCGACAAAAAATGAGGGATAATCTGGGCTCCAAAGATACAAGCGGCCAACAATTTCACCTGAAACAGGATCAGGGGGGTATTGTTGACATCGAGTTTCTGGTTCAATACGGCGTACTGGCCTGGTCACACCAGCACCCTGAATTACTTCAGGTTACCGATAACATGCGGTTGCTGGATGCGTTTGCAAAGGCCGGTCTGATGGCTCCAAAAGACTGTCAGACCCTGCAGGAAACCTACCTGTCCTACCGAGCCGAAACTCACCGGCGTGCATTGCAGAAACGCAGAAACAATCCCTGCTCCTCGAGGGCGACATAGTGTCAGAACTCGGATTCGATGCACGGCGTAACGATGTGACCCAACTGTGGAAATTGTGGCTTGAGCCTGACCAGTAAAATCAGGCTTTACCGATTTATTATTCAGATTTACGAGCGAGGTCCTTATGCTTCCTTCCATGGCAGACCGTGATGGTCTGATCTGGTTAGACGGAGAGTTGGTCGACTGGCGCGATGCCAAAGTCCATGTTCTGACTCACACCCTGCACTACGGTATGGGCGTCTTTGAAGGTGTGCGGGCATACGAAACTGATCAGGGCGCGGCTATTTTCCGCCTGCAGGAGCACACTGATCGCCTGTTCCGTTCTGCGCACATCCTCAATATGAAATTGCCTTACAGCAAAGAAGAATTGAATGAAGCGCAGCGTGCTGCTGTGCGCGAGAACAATTTAGACAGTGCCTACATCCGTCCAATGGCCTTTTTGGGTTCAGAAGGCATGGGCCTGCGTGCCGATAACCTGAAGGTGCACGTTATGGTCGCAGCCTGGGAATGGCCGGCATACATGGGTGAAGAAGCCAAAACTCAGGGCATCAAAATCCGTACATCCAGCTACACCCGCCACCACGTAAATATCACCATGTGTAAGGCGAAAGCGAACGGTAACTACATCAACTCCATGCTGGCTTTACGAGAAGCCATCGACAGTGGTTGTGAAGAAGCCCTGCTGCTGGATAATGAAGGTTATGTTGCTGAAGGTTCCGGCGAGAACTTCTTCCTGATCCGTGACGGCATTATCTACACGCCAGAATTGACGTCCTGTCTCGATGGTATTACCCGTAAAACCATCATCGAAATGGCTCAATCACTCGGCTACGAAGTGCGCGAAAAGCGTATTACCCGTGACGAAGTATACGTCGCTGACGAAGCTTTCTTTACTGGTACTGCTGCGGAAGTACTGCCGATTCAGTCACTGGATGGGCGTATTATTGGTGAAGGCCGTCGTGGTCCTGTCACCGAGAAATTACAGACTATGTACTTCGACACTGTGACGGGTAAAAATCCATTTAATGCTGATTGGATTACTCCTTGTAAATAATTTCTTCGATTTTATTTTCAAATGAGTGAAATAAAAAACCCCGGAATTACCGGGGTTTTTTATGCTCATTACTTATTCTGCGTAACGCGTAAAAGCAGGAAAATTAAAGTCGAACCTGCCCATCGCGGAAATCAATTTCCGTCACGCATTGATTATATTCGCCGGATGAAAACGTCCGGGTCTGAGTAGCATTCCCCGAGACGACGCCCGTCGTTGCGTTAGTATCGAGCGTCAATGAGAAATCTTCGGTGACAGACCCAAGATCAAGCGACTGCTCGATACTGAAGGCATTCCCTTCCACTTCACTGAAACTGAGCGTCCCATCGGGGTCGGAGATATACCCTTCGGCCCAGTTAATAATCCAGTAGGTATCCTGAATATAGGCGCCTGCTGGGCTGCCATCACATAGCGTACTTCCCCAACGTTGATGGGTCACAAAATACTCTTCTTCAGTCAACCCCAACGACGCGCGGTTAGGCTCTGTCAGTAATAGAGTAAACTGCCCCCCCTCTGCGAGCGTTGAAATGGTCATGGTATAAGTTCGACCCGCGTCGACTTCCATTAACAGTACTTCGTAGGAGTTAGCATTCTCGCTCTGCTCTCTACCGAGAAACGTATCACGCACTTCGATGTCGAGATTAGGTGCTTCAGTACTGCTGAGAATAAGCAAAACAGTCCGGTCTACCAGCGGCGTATAATTCAACTCGAACTCAGATCCGGTATCCCCTACTCCTGGCAATGCAGATCCGGTTACCCGCGAATGGATCATAATTGAATCACCGTCTGAGACAGCGTATTCCGACACATCCGGCTCGGCCTCAGCGCCACGAATACCGGCAGCGAATGTGATGTCGATAACAGGTGCATCACTTGCATCGACGCCTGATAAGTCGATAAAGCCATTCGAATCACTACTACTTCCCTCACCATCTCCGCCCCCACAGGCGGCTAACCCAAGAGTTGCCGACAACACGAGTGCACCACGCGTAACGGTACTGAAGGGTGAAGTAGCGGTTCGGATAGTCTTGGCGCTCGATACCGACATAAACAGTCTCCCGTGACTGAGTCATAGAGTTTTACTTAACGAGCTTTAACATATCAGACTCTTATTGTGTGAACTGTAAATTATGTGTGAACTGTTTGGCATGTGCCTAAACAAGCTTACACACCTGGTCGCCGTAGTAATTGTTACTGTAATTGCACTCTCGACGGACAGGCTCAGCTATAGACTTACTGCCGCTGACTGAGCGCTTCGACGCGGAATGATCAGATGGCTGCTTTGATCGGAATTTTGGACGTAGTTTTTTCATCGTATACCTGTTTGTAGCTATGCATTACGGAAGTCACTGGGGAGAGGAACCGCTCTCCTCACCTACAAAGATCAGACTATCGCCCAACCACAAATAGCTGAAATTAATTAAACCTCTCACGCTGATACACATATCCTACTAGTTCGATATTCTTTTCGCTGTTTTCACACAAAACGCTTGATTCAGAAATGTTACGACATAACATTGCAAACAAAATGCATTCTCACCAAGGTTACTGATCACAATGCTGAAGACACTCTCGAGCCTGCCGCCTTTTTCCAAAGCCAAGCTCCCCTTCACAACACTGCCACTGAACGCCTTTCCCCTGGCTCTGACCCTGCCACAAGCCCTATTGTCACTGGCAGTCAACGCGAACAACGCGGACGATACTAGCCCCAATGAAAACGGCGTTGCCCTCGATACTGTCACAGTGACTTACCAGCAAGCGTATCGCGGAAACACCGCTCCCGAGGCCCTACCGCAATCGATGGATGTATTGGACAGCTCACTATTGGACGGCCCCGTGACAGATTTGCAGACCGCGTTGTCGTACTCACCTTCGGTTTCTCGCCAGAACAGTCTCGGTGGACTTTGGGATAGCTTTGCGGTGCGAGGCTTCCCTGGCAATGAGAATATGCCGTCTGGTTATCTGATTAATGGCTTCAGTGGGGGCCGCGGTTTCAGTGGCCGTCGTGATATCTCGGCCATTGATTACATCGAGATTCAGAAAGGGCCAGGTTCTGCTTTGTATGGTCGTGGAGAACCCGGTGGCACCATCAATATCATCACTAAAAAACCCCAGTTCCTCCCCGCAGGCAGCATCACTCTGGAAGGTGGTTCATACGACCACAAGCGCTTGGAAGGAGATTACACGCGCGGTATTAATGATGAGCTGGCATTTCGGGTTACCGGCGCATTGCAGGACAGTGACAGCTTTCGCGATGAAGTTTTCCAACGCCGCGAGGTACTGAACCCCTCGCTGCTGTTCACGCCGAGTGACGATACGAAAGTGCTGTATGAAGGGGAATACCTCAACCATGAGCAATTATTCGACCGGGGGATTGTGGTACTCGACAATGACTTTGATACTGTCCCGCGCTCACGCTACCTGGGCGAACCCGGAGACGGAGCCACCGAAGTAAGGGCCATTGGCCACCAGCTCAGTCTGGAGCAACATCTGAACAGCGAGTGGCGGATGTCGTTGGGTTACAGTAACCGTCGCTCCTGGCTGGACGGATTCTCTTCCGACACCGAACTATCTCCCTCACGTCAGTCACTGTATGACGACGGTGAAACCCTGACACGTCAGCGTCGATTGCGTGATTACCAGACGGCAGATCATTCCTTCCGGGCAGAGCTCAGTGGTAGTGCCATGACGGGTAATATTGAACACAACCTTCTGCTAGGTGCAGATGGTTACCGCTACCGACTGGATCAGAATCTGGATCGCTACCGCGGCGGCAATGGTACCTATACCCTGAACATTTTTGCCCCAGAGTATGGCCAGGATCAGCCTGAAGTTGCGCCTCTGAACCGCAACCATGAACTGCAACACGGCTATGGTTTTTATTTACAGGACCTGATGACACTCACGGACGATCTGCGTGTTCTGATCGGGGCCCGCTTTGATCAATACTGGCAGTCGCTGCACGAGAAGGTGTACGGTTCGCCACAGAGTGACAGCGGCAACGTCACCAGCCCCCGTGTCGGTGTGACTTATGATCTGACCGATGAACTGACCACGTATGTCAGTCACTCTCGCGGCTTTCTGCCGCTGACAGGCAGTGATGCAAACGGCAACGGTTTCGACCCTGAGCGTAGCCGCGCCAGCGAAGTCGGCGTTCGCTACAGCGATGCAGGTTGGTACGCGTCTCTGGCGTACTTTCAAGCGACGAAATCGAATGTCCTGACCGCCGATCCGGTTAATGCCGGCTTTTCTACCCAGCTAGGCGAAGCGAAAAGCGATGGTGTTGAAGTTGAAGCCAGTGGCCAGTTATCCGCCCAGACCTCTCTGCGCGTCAGCTATACCTGGCTCGACAGTCGCACCAGCAAAGATGCCGTCAACCCAGATTGGGGAGTCGAGATCCCTGCAGGCAGCGCACTGGTGAATATTCCCGAGCACAGTGCCAATCTGATGCTGCAACATCACCTGATGATAAGAAATATCCCGAGTCACGCAGCGCTTACGGTAAACTACGTCGGCGAACGCCTCGGTGATACCGTCGACCCCGACTACATCCTGCCTGAACACTGGTTAGTGGATGTGTCTGCCGGTGTCGAAGTGCTGCCAGATCTAACTGTAGAAGCAGCCATCACTAACCTCACCGATACGTTCTGGGTAGACAATAGTTATTCGGCGCTCTGGACTCAGCCTGGTGCGCCACGCACTTATAAGGCTTCTCTGACGTATGAATTCTGAACTCCGCCAGCGCATCCATTCGATTGATATGATGCGCGGTCTGGTCATGTTGCTGATGCTGGTCGATCATGTTCGCGAGCGTTTCTTCCTGCACATGCAGGTCAGCGATCCAATGGACATTGATGCGACCTCTCCGGGGCTGTTTTTCAGCCGCTTCGCTGCGCACTTTTGTGCGCCTGCGTTTGTCTTTTTGACGGGCGTATCCGCCTGGCTCTACGCCAGCAATGGTCGCAATCTGACCGGTTTCCTGTTCAAACGCGGGCTGTTTCTGATCGCCCTGGAAGTCACTCTGGTGACCTTCGCATGGATGGGCAGCTTCGATACCGTCTGGCTGCAGGTTATCTGGGCCATTGGTTTGTGTATGCTCGCGTTAGCCATCCTGCATCACCTACCTTTTGGTGTCCTGCTGTTGGTGGGCCTGACTCTGATATTCGGCCACAACATGCTGACATCCATTCAATTCACGCAAGGCGACAGCCTGTATCCGCTGTGGACGATCCTTCACGATCGCGGCTATCTGTTGCAGTCAGAAGCGATCAACATCAAAGTCAGCTATCCGGTGCTGCCATGGATCGGAGTTATTGTCCTGGGATACTGCGCAGGTCCATTGTTCGGAAAAGACATCAGCCTGAAAGAACGCAAAACAGCACTGCTGCGACTGGGCATTTTCTGTCTGGTATTGTTCGGAATTCTCCGTGGCGCCAACCTGTATGGCGAGACCCTCGACTGGTCGGTTCAATCAACCTTCCTGCTGACGGTAATGGATGTACTCAATGTGACTAAGTACCCACCTTCTCTGGCATTTTTACTGATCACGCTCGGTGCCATGTTCCTGTTGCTGCGCGCGGCAGAAACCGACTTTGTTGGTAAACGTTCAAGTATTGTCAGCACGCTCACAGGATTTGGAGCAGCACCTATGTTCTTCTATCTCCTCCATCTGTATGCCTTGCTGCTGATCAACAGCGCATTGCTGTTATTTATGGAGCCGAATCATGGGGAACTACTGGGCGTGAATCACATTGGCTGGATCTGGCTGATCGCATTAGGACTGGCACTGGTACTCTACTGGCCGACACGTTCATTTGCGGCGTTGAAGCAGCGTAAACAGCATCCACTGCTGAGCTATTTCTGAGCTACATTTACGCTATTTCTGAGCGGTTGAAGCAGACGTCTTACCGGTGCCCTTTTGTCGGCGCCGGTAAGTTTTCTTCCGACCCGTTGGTTTACGCTGTTCTTTACTGGTATTGAGACCAGCCATTGCTGGCATTTTCGTCGCCCGAGCTGACATGACCAGAGCATCCAGTTGTTGATGAAGTGGCGTCATGAACTGCTGGTAACTGCCTTGTCCCTCGCTGATATCATTTAACTGTTTCTCCCACTGCGCGGTCATATCCGCTTCTGAGCACTGATCCGGAAGTACGGCAATAAGCTGACGTCCAGTATCCGTCGCCTGAATACTCTTACCTACACGTTGCAGGAATTTCCGTTTAAACAATAATTCAATAATGCTTGCTCGCGTGGCTTCGGTGCCGAGTCCGTCCGTATCTTTGAGAATTTTTTTCAGATTTGAGTCTTTCACGAAACGACCGATACCTGTCATAGCAGCCAGCAAACTGGCGTCGGTAAAATGCTTGGGCGGTTCGGTTTGTTTTGCGTCAACAATCGGAGTGCCACTCCAAAGGGTTTGCCCAACCTGTAAAGGAGGCAATCCTGTTACAGCTATCCTATCGTTACCGTCATCTTTATCTGAGCTTTTTTGCGGTAATAGAGATTTCCAACCAAGCACACTGGTCACGCGTTCTTTAGCAATAAACTGCCCACCCGAGATACGGAGTTCAACGTGCGTATCGATGTATTCATAGGGTCTACAAAATTGCATCAGATACTGGCGAGCGATTAATCGATACACCTTAAATTCTGTCGATGGCAAAGAGCCAGACAGGCACTTTGCCGTTGGAATAATGGCATGATGTGCTCCGGTTTTGGCGTCATTAAAGGCCGCCGATTTTAGATTTTTATCGACGTGAGAAAACCATTCACCAGAATCACTGACGACACTTTTTATACCAGCAAAAACCTGGGTAGCCTGCCTGTGATGATCAACAGGAAGGTATCGACAGTCCGATCTGGGATAGGTAATTAACTGGTATTTTTCGTACAGATTCTGACACGCATCGAGCACCTGCTTCGCGGACAGGCTCAGCGCTTTCGCCGCATCGATCTGAAGTGCCGACAAGTTATACGGCAATGGAGCGCGCTGCTTGCCCGGTTTCTGCTGAAATTCGGTCACTTCCGCCTGCTGCTGGTCGATACGCGATGCAACATTCTCCGCCAGCCGACGATTAAGAACCCGTCCATCTTCATCCTGATGAGGTTCGCAGGCATCACTGGGTTTCCACTTTGCATAGAAACTCAGAGGAGCGCCCTCACTCAGATGAATAGCCGCCCTGACTTCGAAAAAAGGCCGGCTGACAAAATCACGAATCTCCTCGTCCCGACGAACAACTATCCCCAATACCGGGGTTTGCACTCTCCCCACTGACAATACACCGCGATTCCCTGCCTGCTGCCCCTTGATCGTCCATGCACGCGTCAGATTAATTCCATACAACCAATCTGCCCGGCTGCGCGCCAACGCCGATACGGAAAGCGGTATAAACTCCCGGTTATCGCGCATCGACTCGAGTGCCCGCTTCACCGCGCTGGCATTAAGGTCACTGACTAGCAGACGCTTCATGTTGCGCCGTTTCTGTTCACTGACTTTCAGATAATCAATGACCTCATCAACCAATAACTGGCCTTCCCGGTCAGGGTCCCCAGCATGGATAAGTTCATCGGCCTGTTTGACTAATTTGCGCAGTACGGTCAACTGCTTGCGGGTTTTTGTCTTCGGTTGAAGCTGCCATTCGGAGGGGACAATGGGCAGGTGGTCGAGCTGCCATTTTTTATAAGCGGGGTTATAAGCTTCAGGATCGGCCTGTTCGAGTACATGCCCAATGCACCAGGTGACCACATCACCATTACCGAGACGAATGCAGCCTTCTTCCTTTTTATGAGGCCGGGGAAGCACCTCTGCAATGGCGCGACCCAAACTTGGCTTTTCGGCAATATAAAGACGCATGGCGGACAACTAGCTGTATATAAAAACAGTAGTTAACCATCATGCGCCGGTTCTGGCAAACATTGCCAGACAGCAAATATTGCCTAGCACGTCAGGCTGCGACAGGAGGCTTGGCCCAGATAACCCCACGGTGTTTCGCATAGATATCACGAACCCATTGCATCGCAGGGCTGTCGGCCCATTGATTTGCCGGGCCTGCCATTTTTTCACGGAAGGCTTCAGTTCCGTAAATCGGGTGCTCTTCCGGACACGCTAACGGCGCAAGCAGAGACGCCGCGGTAATGTCAGCAACGCTGAATTGATCGCCAACCAGATACGATCCGTGGCTTAAACGTTCTTCGAGCCAACGGATTTCTGCATCGATTTTCTGCTGGGCGCGAGCGACGTCTTTTTTGTTTATCTTCAGTTTGACCTTAAACACGGGCTTAATTACCGGATAGAAAATCCGAACAAATGCCTCTTCCCAAGGAGCTGAAAACTGGGTCCAGATCTGACGGATCAGCGCATCGTGGGCAAAACCCGGTAAGTAAAGATAACGCGCAACAGGCTTACCAATCGCATCGAAGCGTTGTTGAACTTCTGTAATCTCCTTTTGGAGATCACTCGGGAAAGCTTTCAGAGGACCATGTTCAGACGCCAGCCAGCGGACGATTCGCGGACTGTCCTGAACACAGGTTTTACCTTGCTGAATAAGGGGAACCGTAGTCTCTCCTCTTTTTCCCTTCAGCAACATGGGCAGCGTGTGTACTGCTGGAGTCAGGGCCACTTCTTTGTAATCAATACCTTCGTAATCGAGCAACCAGCGGATCTTCTCGCTGTAATGCGACATATTGATGGTGAACAGTGTGAGAGGTGTAGCGGTAGTCATCAAAAGCTCTTTTTAGTCATAGCAATATGTTAGCGCCAGAGTGTACTCCGCACTGCGTCGATATGCAGGTTGAATCAGGCCGATTCACGATCTGTATGACTCAGATCACTCGAAAACAGTGAGTGCAACATAACGACAACAAAACCTATATCGAAAAAAATTGATATAGATGTGGATTTCACTATACTGCGCACATGACTGTCGATCACGAGAATGCACTTACGTTAACGAATCTTGCTCACGCTGCGAAAGCGGCCGGTGATCCGTTGCGAATGAGCATCCTCAAGTTACTGGGTCAAGGGGCGTTTGGTGTGCTGGAGATATGCCAAATCTTCGATATCAAGCAATCCAGTATGAGCCACCATTTGAAAGTGCTGGCGAAAGCAGGGTTAGTTAGTGCTCAACGCGAAGGCAACAGCATCTTTTATCGCCGTCCCTTGAGTACCGGTGGCAATGCGTTCAGCCAATGGCTGCGTGCTTTGTTCGACGGTATTGATGCGTGCTCTGACGACGCCGCAGATCAGAATGCTGTGCATGCTGTGATGTCCGAACGCGCGCAGGCCTGTGCTGAATTCTTTGCTCGTCACGCCGATGACTTTCGCGAACAGCAGGATCTGATTGCCTCATACGAACAGTATGGCGATGCGTTGGCGACCATTCTTGACTCGTTCGCCACACAAGGCGAAAGAAGCGGCTACGCTCTTGAGGTCGGACCCGGCGAGGGTGCCTTTCTGGGCGTTCTCAGTCAGAAATTTGAACAGGTCGTCGGGCTGGATATTTCGCCTGACATGTTGGCCAAAGCCGAGCGCTTTTGCCAGAACGCGGGGTTAGACAACGTCACCTTGCTACAGGGTACAACGGCCTCGGTGTCGATTGAGTCCGTCGATTTTGCGGTGGCGAATATGGTGTTGCACCACGTGCCGTCGCCGAAAACCATTTTTCAGGATGTTGCTCAGCGTTTACGCCCGGGCGGCACCTTTTTAGTCACTGACCTGTGTCGCCACGATCAGGCATGGGCGCGGGAATCCTGCGGTGACTTGTGGCTGGGCTTTGAGCCCGCCGATCTCAGCCAATGGGCTGTAGAGGCGGGCCTGAAAGAAGGCCAGAGCCAATATTCCGGTTTAAGGAACGGATTTCAGATCCAGTTCCGACTGTTTCATGCCTGAGGGCATTTTTTTGAGGAGT
>PDUK01000035.1 GCA_006212115.1 Thalassolituus sp.
TACAGTCATTGAGAACAGATAACTAAGCCGGTGTAATGTTCTGGCATTGGATGCAGGCAGGATGCCACCGCAGTTTAAAGGGCTTTTATAGGGGAAGTACCTTTAACATAATGCGGGCCTTAAACCGTAAGGACGCGAAGGCACGAAAGGAAGCAGGCCACGGAAGGCCAATCTGAAAAAACACCTGGAGCTATTCCGGGGAAATAAATCAGTAACTGCCAGAAAATTGATGACAAACTATATTTTTGGCCCACTCGGAAAGACCTTTGGCGGAACGCATGTTCCCCTTATGAACAGCGGCTCTGATTTTGCGTCGTATTTTTCGTGTAACGTGCAGAGAACTATCACCAACACCAATGCCGCAGATTATTCGGCGTCCGTTGGATGAGCATTGGAGTCGGGTTTTTTTATGGTTAATCTGGAACCCAAGAGGTGTAATTTCAGTTGTAACCAACGATGGGATAATTTCAGCTAAATACTCATCGTTAAAGCTGAAGGTCATATCGTCAGCATAGCGGCTGTAAACGCATTGGATCTGATAGCGGCGAAGTGTTTTTGTTATTTCTTCGTCTAGTTTTAGTCCTATAAGGTTAGATATGGCAGGACTGGATGGGAATCCTTGCCGTGCTACCCCTTGGTGAAAACAGATATCGATAATAGATTGAGGAATAACGTCTGAGACTAAATCAGCAGTGAGGCTGTCGAAGAAATTACAAAGATCGAGAGAAAGAGAATAGCGAAAACCAATATGAAGAGCGGCATGCTGAAGACAGTTGCGTCCACGCTGGAAAGCGTAATTGACATCAATCGTGCGAATACTCTCGAGCCTATTTTCGAGAAAGGGAATGCAAGCACGCATCTTGACTTTGGAAGCTTCGTCAGGGACATAAATCGTCCTGAACTCACCGTTTCCTTTCGGTAATTTAATAATGTTCATAAACAATGCAGGCTTCCATTTAGCAATAAATGCCTACCGGTCACGAACTTCCCGGCTATGTGTCTGTGTACCGCCCACGATGGGCCTGTGGCCCCAGGCGGCGAGAAGACGCCAATGGAAGGTTCGCGGCAGCCTACAACGAAGTGGACGAAACATCACACCCCTGACTGCCGCCCAGCTGACCGGAGGCGGCACGAATGTATCAACATAAAGTGAGTTTGTTAATACCAGGCGTGAAACTTTGTTTCAGCAAAAAAACGGAATTCAGTCGGTATTTCCACACTTGGCCGTTCCGGGCATACTACGCCACTGGCGAAAAATGCTTAGTTCGGGTGAAACGCTCAACGAATGTAATATGCCTGGCGGTCGACAAGATCACTGAGCAAGAAGTAATCAAAAAAGGAAGTTGGCATGGCCGCTCTGTACATCCCCGGAATGCGTGTAGAAATCCGTGACGCCGAATGGCGTATTCAGCGGGTAGACCGCTGTGCTGACGGTGGTTATCTGCTGCATTGCAATGGGTTATCCGAACTGGTGCGCGGGCGCAGTGCCCAGTTTATGACCCGCCTCGAAGAGCAGATGGGCAATGCACCGCGTGTACTCGATCCGGTAACGACGGAGCTGGTTGACGACATGTCCAACGGTTATCGCGCAGCACAACTGTTTATCGGTACGGCATTACGCCAGACGCCACCCACCGATGATCGCGTTTACCTTGGCCACGAAGCGGCTTTGGATGTTCTGCCTTTTCAGCTTGATCCGGCGCGCCAGGCACTTCAGCAACCACGCCAGCGTATTCTTATCGCCGATGCCGTAGGTCTGGGTAAAACACTTGAAGCCGGTATCCTTACCAGTGAACTCATCCGTCGGGGACGTGGCAAGCGCATTCTGGTGCTGGCCACCAAAGCGATGCTCGGCCAGTTCCAGATGGAATTCTGGCAGCGCTTTACCATTCCGTTAGTGCGGCTCGACTCTGTTGGCCTTCAGCGCGTGCGTAACCAGATCCCGGCCAACCATAATCCGTTTCACTACTTTGACCGGGCGATTATCTCCATTGATACGCTCAAGCAAACACTCGAATACCGTCATTATCTGGAACAAGCCTACTGGGACATCATCATCATTGATGAAGCTCACAACGTCGCTAAACGCTCGAATAACTCCCAGCGTCACCGTCTGGCTGAATTACTGTCGACCCGTTCTGACACTCTGATTATGCTGTCGGCGACACCGCACGACGGTAAAGCCGAAAGTTTCGCTAGCCTGGTGAACATGCTGGACCCAACGGCCATCGCTAACCCCAGCGACTACAGCCACGAAGACTACCGCGACAAAGGCCTGGTGGTGCGTCGCTTAAAGCAGGATGTCGCCGGTCAGTTGGCCAAATCCTTCCCGCAGCGCGAAATTAAGTTGGAAAAAGTCAGCGCCACAACCGCAGAAGAAGCCGCCTATTCGCTGCTCGCCGACGCCAGCTTTACCAGCCTCGATAGTGGCCGTAATACCGGCAGTGCGTTATTCCGTACCACGCTGGAAAAAGCCTTATTTTCAAGCCCGGCCGCCTGTTTAAGCACGGTCGAGAAGAGGCTGAAAAAACTGCACGACAAACAGCAGAAGAATAGCCAGAATCTCAGCCAAGACCTCAGTGAAGACATCAGCCAGCTCGAGGGTATCGCACTGGCGCTGCGCGCGATCACACCAACACAGTTTTCGAAATATCAGCTCTTGCTCGACATGCTCAGCAATCGCGGAGCCGCCGCCCTCAACTGGACGCGCGGCAACGATGACCGTTTGGTGGTCTTTACCGAAAGCCTCGAAACACTCGCTTTTCTGGAAGAACAACTCAGCAACGACCTTAAGCTCAAGAAAGGTCAGCTCGCAGTGTTGCGCGGCACTATGCGCGACACCGAACTGGCCGATATCGTCGAACAGTTTGGCCGTGCCGACAGCAAAATCCGTTTACTGCTGTGCTCAGATGTGGCCTCTGAAGGTATTAACCTGCACCACCTCAGCCATCGCATGGTGCACTTCGATATTCCGTGGTCGCTCATGGTATTCCAGCAGCGCAACGGCCGTATCGACCGTTATGGCCAGACCCAGCCGCCGCAGATCCGCTACCTGATGACCGAATCCACCGACCCGAAAGTCCGCGGTGACCAGCGCATTCTTGAAGTGCTTGTCGAAAAAGATGAACAGGCCTGCCGCAACATTGGTGATCCCGCTGAATTTATGGGGGTGTTCAACGCCGAAGAAGAGGAGGCGAGGGTTACCGCCGCCATCGAAGCCGAAAAAGACCCGAACGACCTCAGCGATATTTTTGGTTTTATGTTCGGCGATGATACCGGCAGCAGCGCAAGTCAAGCAGGCGATATCGCCACTCAGGCCGAAGCCGGCTTAGCCCAGTTTCTGCCAGAACGCGTACGGGTATCGAGCCATGGCGATGTCGACCGCATTACCGCCGATACCCCGCGCCTGTTTAAAACCGATTACGGCTACACCGCTGCTGCACTGCAGTGGCTTAGTGAGCAGGGCACCGGGCTGGAGTATCGCCTCCAGCAGGATAACCAGCGCCTCGAGCTGACGGCTCCGGCAGATCTGCAGCAACGCTTTAAATTCTTACCCAAAGAAGTGCGCCCGGAAGACCACCGCTTTTTCTTAACCACCGACAAGCAAACCGTGCAGAGCAGCATCAAAGCGCGTCGTGATGGCGACGACAGTCAATTTGGTGAATGGCAGTACCTCTGGCCACTGCACCCGGTGATGGAATGGCTGCAAAGCCGCGTACTCGATGCCTTTGGTCGTCATACGGCACCGGTCATGCGGCTGCCTGGCAAGCTCGGTAACGACGAGCATTGGTACATAGTGCAGGGCGGTTTTCCTAATAAACGCGGTCAGGCCCTGATTCAGGATACCCTCGCCGTGCAGGTGCGCAGTAACCGTGTCGCCAATGTGCAACCGGCGACCGAACTGCTCAAACAGCTCGACATCAGTGGCGAGCCGCTGCCAAACCGCGCCGAGGCGCGTGACACCAGCCTGTTAAAAGTTCAGCTCAAGCCGGTGGTGATGGCCGTGGTGCAAAACCTCCAGCGTCTTCGCGACCAGAAAGAAAGCGAACGCCACCAGCAACTCAACCAACACCTCAGTAACCTCGAAGCACTGCGCAATAAACACGTAGGCCAGCTCGAAATGATGTTAGAGCGCTCCGATCAGCCTGAGGCCTTTAAGCAGCGCCAGCGCAGCGAACGTATGCACCACATCGACACCGTATTTAACGAATACAAGCACTGGTTAGACGAAACCCAGCACACCGAGCGCGACCCCTATGTACAGGTGGTTGCTGTGCTCACTGGCCAGGCGTAAGGAGACACCCACATGGCGTGGTTTGGTATCAATAACGAAAACGAATTTTATTCGGCCCATTACCTCAGCGAGATCTTCCGCAATAACATCGAAGAGCGCCTGAGCCAATGGCAGGCAGAAGAAGACGCAGCGCGCGAGAAACTGGCCGCTAGCAATCAGGCCAAAGAAAATCAGGGCGAGAAAATCGGCCTGCACGACATGGCCCCCTGGAACGCCCTTAATCGCATCGCCCGCGACGCCCTGCAAACCTTCAAAGAACTGGAACGCGAAAAGCCCACGGCCGAACAACTGGCCCTGCAGCGCCCGCTGCTGAAGCAGATGCTCGCTCTGTTTGGTTATCAGGCCAGCGCCAGCCGCCTGCCATTGGGTAATGATGTTGAACTGCCGTTATTAGCCGAACTTAATGACCCGCACGGTAAACCACTGCTCTGGGTACTTGAAGCCGTCGCCGGCGACGAAGCCGACGCCGACCCGCTCACGCTGGATATTCACCCCCAGCAGTTACTGACCATCAGCAGCGAGCCGGTGCCTAAGGTACTGACAGGCCGCAGCAGAAAAGACAAAAAAACCGACCAGAACTGGCAACACTGGTTAGCCAGCGACGTCTTTACCCAAACCCATCCGCCGCGCTGGGTACTGCTCTGTAGCGCCCGCCAGTGGTTGCTGCTCGACCGCGCTAAATTTACCCAAAGCCGCCTGCTGCGCTTTGACTGGTTAGAACTGCTCACCCGGCGCGAAACCGATACCTTAAAAGCCGTCTCGGTATTGCTGCACAGCACCAGCCTGCTGGCCGGGCAGGGCGGCAATCAAGCGTTGTTAGACACCCTCGATGAAAACGCCCACAAACATGCCTACGGCGTATCCGAAGATTTAAAATACGCTCTGCGCGAATCCATCGAACTGCTGGGTAACGAAGCAGCGCGCCAGCTGATCGAACAGGCCCGCGAGCGCAAAGAAGGCATTTATTCCGGTAAAAACGAACTCGACCCAACCGATCTCTCGGTGGAATGCCTGCGCTACATGTACCGCATGCTGTTTCTGTTTTATATCGAAGCGCGCCCCGAGCTGGGCTACGCCCCGGTCAACAACACCACATATTTAAGCGGCTACTCGCTGGAAAGCCTGCGCGAGCTGGAACTCATCCCGCTTACCGGCGAGCGCGAGCGCAATGGCCGCTACCTGCATGACAGCATCAATACCCTGTTTACCCTGATTCATTCAGGCTATCAGCGCGAACAGCAGGCGGGGCTCGATTTAGCAGAACATTCTGCCAGCAACAGCACAGAAGCCGATGGCTTTACCATGCAGGCGCTGCAGACCCACCTGTTTGACCCTGAGCGTACAAAGCTGCTCAACCGAGTGGTATTCCCCAACCACCTGTTACAGCGCATTATCCGCTTGATGTCGTTATCTAAGGTGGGTACAGGCAAACGCAAACGCCGCGGTCGTATCAGTTACGCTCAGCTGGGTATTAACCAGCTTGGTGCCGTGTACGAAGCACTCTTGAGTTACCGCGGCTTCTTCGCCAAAGACGACCTCTACGAAGTCAAACCCGCCAAAGACAAGTTCGACGACCTGGGCACCGGTTACTTTGTCAGCGCCGAAGAGCTGGCTCACTACAGCGACGAAGAAAAAGTCTACGACAAAGACGATGCCGGCCATAACAAGCTGCGCTGCCACCCTAAAGGCAGTTTTATTTATCGCCTGGCTGGGCGCGACCGCGAAAAATCCGCCAGTTACTACACCCCCGAGGTGCTGACCCGCTCGCTGGTGAAATACGCCTTAAAAGAACTCTATAAAGAACAGCTTGAGCCCCTGGTGATTCAGTCGGGTAGCCAAAAAGGCGAGCCCGACTACATGGCGCAAAGCCAGCGCATCATGCAGCTGAATATCTGCGAGCCCGCCATGGGCAGCGCGGCCTTTATCAACGAAGCCATCGACCAGCTGGCCGACAAATATTTAGAGCTGGCCCAGCGCGCACATAACCAGCGCATACCGCAGCACGAATACCTGCAGGAAAAACAAAAAGTCAAAATGGTGCTGGCCGACAACAACGTCTTTGGTGTGGATTTAAACCCCATTGCCGTAGAACTTGCCGAAGTATCCATCTGGCTGAACGCGCTCTCGGGGGATCGCTTTATTCCCTGGCTGGGCCTGCAGCTCAACTGCGGTAACTCACTGATCGGCGCACGCCGCGATGTCTACCCGGTATCCAGCCTGCACCTGAAGAGCAGCGATTCCGCCAGTTGGTTAAAAACCAGCCCGACGCGCAGCGCCTTAGGCGTTGCAGGCCAGAGTCAGCGCAGTGAGCAGCAGATTTGGCACTTCCTGTTGCCCGACAGCAACATGGCCAGCTACAGCGATAAAGTCGTCAAGGGCGTGTATAGCGACGACATTAAAGCCCTGAATGACTGGCGCAAGAATTTCTGCAAACCCTTTAACAACAGCGATACCAAACGCCTGCAAACCTTAAGTGCCAAAATCGACGAACTCTGGGCCGAACATACCCGTGCGCTGGCGCGCCTGCGCGAACGTACCACTGACCCGTACGATATTTTTGGCTACCACCAGAACGGCGAAAAAACCTCGCTCACTTTTAAAGACACTGCTTTAAGCGGCGAGCTGGAATCGGCTAAAGTGCAGAACGCCAGCGCCTACCGCCGCCTGAAACTGGCGATGGACTACTGGTGCGCCTTGTGGTTCTGGCCCATCGACGGTGCAGAGGACCTGCCATCGCGCGAAGAATACCTGTTTGATTTAGAAAACCTGCTGCTCGGCGACACCCTGCGCTCAGCGCCAGCTGGTGAAAACGGCGACCTGTTTGCACCGACCCAGCCCGAGGCCGACGGCAAAGCCTTTGTCAATAAATTTGGCGTGGTGAATTTAAATGTGCTGTTCCAGCATTTTCCGCGCTTAAAACAAGCGCAGGACATTGCCAACCAGCAGAAATTCTTCCACTGGGAACTGGTGTACGCCGATATTTTTGCCGCCAAGCCGGTTGCGCAAGAAGGAAAAGAGACCGCTACGGAGCAGGTTCAGCAGGGCGGTTTTGACCTGGTGCTGGGTAACCCGCCCTGGCTGAAAATCGAATGGCAGGAAGGTGGCGTCCTCGGCGACCACAACCCGCTGCTGGTGCTGCGCAAACTCAGCGCCTCCAAACTGAACGATATGCGCGAGCAGCTGTTTGAAGAAAACCCCGCAGTAAAAGCCGCCTGGCGCAGCGAATACGAACAGATGGAAGGCACCCAGAACTTCCTCAATGCCACGGTCAATTACCCGCTGCTCAAAGGTGTACAAACCAATCTGTATAAATGCTTTTTACCGCTTGGCTGGCGCTTAGGCAGCAACAAAGGTATTGCTGGCTTCCTGCACCCGGAAGGGATTTACGATGATCCGAATGGTGGAAATTTCCGGGCGGAGATTTATCCACGCTTAAAAGCTCATTTTCAGTTCCAAAACGAAAAAGCGCTGTTTCCCATCGGTAACCGCAATAAGTTCAGTTTGAATGTCTTTGGGGCTAAATCCACGGAAATTGATTTCGATAATATTGCTAACCTGTTTTTACCCAGCACCATTGATGCGTGCTACAGCGCTCTAGGTGACAAGCCGGTAGGGGGCATCAAAGACGACAACGATAATTGGAACCTGGAAGGGCATCCTGATCGTATCGTGCGTGTAGCAGCTGAGCGCTTGGCGTTGTTTGCCAGGCTCTACGATGAGGCAGGAACCGCTGCTGAACAGGCGCGTTTACCTGCCCTGCATTCGGTACAGTTGATTGCGGTACTGGAAAAATTTGCAGCTCAGCCCAAGCGCTTGGGTGATCTGGCCGGTGAGTATTATTCCACCGTAATGTTCGACGAAACTTATGCGCAGCGCGACGGCACCATCCAGCGCGCAACCCGGTTTCCGCAGCAATCGGAGCAATGGGTATTATCCGGCCCGCATTTTTCCGTCGGCAATCCGTTTTATCAAACCCCGCGAGCGGTGTGCGAAACGCACAAGGCCTACGATAACCTCGACCTGCAAACTCTGCCCGACGACTACCTGCCGCGCACTAACTACATTCCCGCGTGCAGCGCCGACGAATACCGCGCCCGCACTCCAAAAGTCAGCTGGACAGAACCGGGCTGCGCCGAACCTAAGCGCGTGACGGAGTATTATCGGTTTGTCTTTCGTAAGATGCTAAGTCAGTCTGGGGAGAGAACCCTTATCACATCAGTTATGCCATCAAATGTCTCGCATATATTTTCTTGTGTCTCAGTATGCTTTAGATCCTCTTTGAGCTTGATCTGTTTTTCATCAATATTTCAATCTTTACCGTTAGATTTCTATGTCAAATCGACGGGTAAGAGTAATTTAACACCGGGCGAAATTGAAAATTTTCCTAATGTTTTTGGAGATGGTATTCCAGTAGAGGTTATCAATCGAACCTTAGTTCTTAATTGTATAACTATTCATTACGCCGACCTCTGGCAATCCTGCTGGTCTGACGATTTTAAACACCAGCAATGGGCGTTGTTAACAGCGTCGGACGCCGGACGTCAGACGTCAGACTCTGCAAGCCAGACATCAGACCGCGACACCGATCAGACCTACCTCGCCAGCCTAACGCCGCTGCTGAACGCCAATTTCTTCAGCGCGCTCACGGAAAAATGGCAACGCAACTGCGCCCTGCGCAGCGACTTTGCACGCCGCATGGCGCTGGTCGAAATTGACGTGCTGGTGGCCAAAGCCCTGGGCATGACCCTCGACGAACTCACCACCATTTACCGCGTGCAGTTTCCGGTCATGCGCCAGTACGAGGCCGACACCTGGTACGACCAGAACGGCCGCATTGTGTTTACCCCAAGCAAAGGCTTAGTCGGCGTTGGCCTGCCGCGTAAAGCACGCAAAGCCGACCTCAAAGACGGCACCCACTACCGCATTGAATGGCACGGCGATGGCCCGGCCCCGCTGGACGTGCCATTACCCTGCACCCTCAGCTGCGCCGAAGTGCCACAGCAGGATGGCCAACACCAGAATGCTTTGGGCTGGGACGATATCAAACACCTGCCGCAAGGCTTTGTGGTGATCCGCACACACCCGGATGAAACCATACCCGACAACGTTAAGCCCGACGAGCAGGGCAACAACACCGTGGTGATTCGCGAAACTCAATATTACGCACCCTTTGTTAAACCCGACCGCGAACGGGATTACGCTCTGATCTGGCCGGAGCTGGTTTGAATAATGCGGTACACAAGGGGGCCCAGAGCTGCTGCCCTGGCAGTGTTAAGCACAGAGTCGAATCGTGGTTTTCCTGCCGGGTCATTTTCGTGCACTGGCGCAAAGAATCTGATACGTTGGAGCTGCTCTGATGAGTCAAAGGGGATATGGACTTCCGGTGCATATCCTCTGATAAAATAATAACTTAAGGATATGCAATGAAGAGTGTTTCTTTCGGCGTGGCTACTTTCGCGTCTGTTCGTCAGCTGATCTCTGGCCTGGGAGCAGGGTCAGGTCTGGGTTTGCCCCTGAGTGGCGTAACTTTCTTATCTTTGGTGGGGGCCGTGACCGTCCAGGCGACAGAGCCTGATACTGCCCGGCACGTTTCTGTAGTTAACTCCTCCGCAACCTCCCTTGAGCTCTGGGTCAACGGCTCAGAGCATCTGTTGGCTGCAGGCAGCGGCATGGTCGTGCCCTGTCTACCCGGCGAGGCCGTTGAACTGCAGTCCGGCCCTGTTTACCAACCGGTTATCGAATATGTGCCTTGCGGCGAACGTCGGGAGGTGAAGTGATGAACCACCTGTATACACGAATGATTGCCCCGGTACTGACCTTGTCCTGTGCCTTTTTACTGTCTGGGTGTGGTGGTGAAAACTCGGACGGTTCTGATGCAACGACGTATAGCTCGTGCTCTATTACTGATTCGGCGGCTGCGTTTGCTGGTGATCGCTCGAAAGACGTGTCTCAGTGCTGGGACGGCGTAGATTACGAGGAAAAGAGCCTGGCGCTCGACTGGTGTGAGCAAAAGGTAAGCGACTATATCGCCTCGGAGTATGTGCTTGGCCATCAGGTTGAATTCAGGGTGGCCTCCACCAACTGTCTGAACACAACGTCTCAGGCTCCGTCGTCTGATGATCTGATTGATGATCGTGGAGCGGATCAGCCTGAGCCCGATAGCGAGGGTGAGGACTTGAATACTGATCCGGATGATTCGGACAGTGGCTCCGAACCTGATGCATGGGCTTATCGTTCCTGCAGCATTAAAACTTCAGATGCTTTGTTCGAAAGCGACCGTATCGTGGATGAGTCGCAATGTTGGAACGGCGGCACAGAGCAGGATCAGAACCTTGCTATGGACTGGTGTCGCCAAAAAGTGACGCAGTACATTGATGATCGTTATTTTTTCGGTCATTCAGTAACGTATTCGGTTTCTACTGCCGAGTGCAGTAGCTAAGTGCAATAGGCGACAGTTCGTTGCATGTCTGTTCGTACAGTGAGTAGTAAAAGGAGTCTCTGGTGACAGGTTCAATTGAAGCTCTGTTGAGAGCAATATCTGCGGGTCTGATCGCAGATGTGTTTGTGATTCTTATCCTAGTGACGCTCGTGGCAGCGATTCACCTTAAACGACAGAATCAGGCTCAGGGGTTTACCCACTATGCGCCAACCCTGCTCACGACGCTTGGTATTCTTGGTACGTTTGCAGGCATCATCGTAGGCCTTGTTGATTTCGATGTGAACGCGATTGAACAGAGTATTCCAGCGCTGTTGGCCGGCCTGAAAACGGCCTTTATCACCAGTCTGATTGGTATGCTCTGTTCAATTATCTACAAGGTTCTGGCAGCCAGTGGCCTGATTTCGCCAAAGTTGGAAGCGACGATGGACGAGGAACAGATCGGTGCGACTGATATGTATGCAGTTATGCAGAGGCAGGCCGACGAAACTGCTGCGCTAGCGAAAGCCATTGGCGGAACTGAAGATTCCAGTCTGTTAAGTCAGATTAAGCTGATGCGCTCTGATATTACTGACAACCATAAGACCAGTCAGCGTGTTCGCGAACTTACTGCCAAAACATTGGTGGATATCCAGAAAGATGTTTCTGCACAGCAGGCTGAATTTAGCGAATTTCAGAACCGCTTGTGGCGTAACCTCCAGGATTTCGCTGATATGTTGTCTAAGTCTGCCACTGAAACTGTGATTAACGCGCTGAAAGACGTGATCAGAGACTTTAACAATAACCTGACCGAGCAGTTTGGTGAGAACTTTAAACAGCTGAATGCCGCCGTTGAAAAACTGGTTGAGTGGCAGGAGAACTATAAGGGCCAGATCGCGGACATGACTGCTCAGTATGCACAGGGCGTCCAGGCGATCACCTCTACTGAGCAGTCGGTTGAAAAGATCAGTGAACGTGCCGATACCATCCCTGAGGCGATGGAGCGTTTGAAATCGGTGGTTGAGGTGAATCAGCACCAGATCGGCGAACTGGATCGTCATCTGACTGCGTTCTCAGAAGTGCGCGATCGCGCTGTCGAGGCGGTACCTGAAATCCGTAAGCAGATTGATGAGACTATTGCTGGTGCACAGCAGGTCAGCAAAGATATCACCTCCGGTATGCAGGGGGTTGCCGAGTCGGTGCAGAAGGTAATGTCTGAATCTGCTGAACAGTCAGCGAAGCAGATCGCAGATAGTGCCAGCACGCTGTCGAAGGCAATTTCTACCGGCGCTGATGAATTTGTGACCAACTCTCACGGTGTGAATGCCTCGTTGCAGTCGACATCAGATACGCTGCAGAAACATACCGATCAAAGTCGTCAGACGATGCAGGATGCACTGGAAGAAGTGAACGGTATTATGCGCGCTCTGGTTGCCGACATGAAGTCAGAAACGCAGGAAGTAAATAAGAAATTTGCAGATGTGGGGGAATCCGTTATCCGCGAAGCGGGTGCGGTACAGAAGACGATGTCGGCGAATGTTCAGGAGCTGGTAAACAGCGTTCGTTCAGCCTTTGAAGAGGCGGCACAACGTCAGACTGAAGCACATCAACGTGTATTGAATGGTTTGACCCAGCATGCAGATAAAGCATTGGCAGATACTGGTGAGTCAGTAGCTAAGCAGGTCAATGCGATTGACCGCGCGCTTGAGCGTGAGATGAATCAGGTGATGACTGAGATGGGACGAGCACTGGCGCGTATTTCGGGACAATTTACCTCAGATTATTCGAAACTGGTGAATGAAATGGATCGTGTTGTGCGTAACCGTACTGCAGGAGCTGTTTGATGAAGATATTTACCTCTCAACCGGATGAGCAGGAGGAGTCACACTGGTTGTCAGTTTCTGACCTGATGGCTGGTTTGATGATGGTATTCCTCTTTATCGCTGTCGCTCTGATGCTGAAGGTGAATCAGGACAAACAGAAAATTCAGGAAGTGGCGGTTGCCTACCAGGAAAATCAGGTTGCTATTTACGATGCTCTGATGAGTGAGTTTGCTGACGACTTGAAAAAGTGGGATGCGGAGATTGATCAGGATTCTCTGACTTTTACCTTCAAGTCGCCGGAAGTACTGTTTGCTCAGGGCAGATCGGATCTGACGTATGAATACCGTCAGTTGCTGCAGGATTTCTTTCCCCGTTACCTGGATATTTTATGGCAGTTCAGGGATTCCATTAACGAGGTACGCATTGAAGGTCACACCAGCAGCCTTTGGAATGGCTATGTGACTGACACACAGGCGTATTTTAATAATATGGAGTTGTCGCAGGACAGAACACGAAGCGTTCTTTCGTACGTGTATCAGCTGGCTCCTGTCGCTGATCGTGTTGATTGGATTAAGCGACACCTTGCTGCAGTGGGGTTATCGTCATCGCGCACTATCAGCGATATGAATGGTCGTGAAGATCGCATTGCATCGCGACGGGTGACCTTTCGTGTGATTACCAATGCAGAGATACAGATTAAGAAGATCCTGGAGATTCAGCAGTGAAGTTTGATGTCAGTTTTTCGGAACTGATTGCGTGTGCTGAGCGCATGGGTAGCTTCGTTCCGGATTTTGAAATTGAAGTCGCTATTGATGACTCATTTGAAGTGGATACATCGCTTTCCAGTACGGCAGGTCTGGAAATCAGCCTTGAAGAGCTGGAAACGGAGCAGGGATTACTTGGTTATCGTGGCCGCCAGGTGTTGTTGTTCATCCCCGATCATGGCTCTCGTGCCGGTAATGTTTTTGAGGGGCGCTCTGAAGGCAATAAGTTCCATGTCGCTGATTGCCAGAAGCTGGATGAAATGCGGAGTAACAATCGCTTTGGTCGTTATAAAGCAACGTATAACGTCAGTGGCAAGTTCGAGATATTCGGCACCAATGGTTACCGAGGTGAGGACATCAGTGGCGAAGCTGAGCTGCATGTCTGTAAGCTATGTTTAGGGTATCTCAATTATCGGAGCTACAAGAATTCTACTAAAGCTGATCGGGAATCCGTATACGAAAGCTTTGATATCAGTGAGTTTCTATCGAAGTACAGTACACTCTTTCGCTCTATGCCTAAACGTGAGGCGCTGGTCGATATGGCAGGCTACGCAGACAACTGGAAAGATATTTCCCGTGATCTGCGTGATAGCCGCAACTGGACCTGTGAATGCTGTGGGGTAAATCTGCGAAATACTCCCGCATTGCTGCATACACATCACATTAACGGTGTTAAGCGCGACAATCGCCCTGAAAACCTGAAAGCACTGTGCATCGACTGTCATCGGAAGCAGCCTCAACATGACTATATGCGGGTGACACATGCGCAGATGCAGATGATTAACCGTCTTCGTAAAGAGCAGTCTTTATTGCAGCAGGATAGTTGGGACGAGCTGATCGATCTGGCCGATACGTCTGTGACTGATCTGCTCCGGCATTATCAGGGAAAAGGCCATGCAAAACCGGTGGTTGGTCACGAGCTACAGGCCCCTACAGGCGAGGTAATGGCGGTGTTTGAGCTGGCCTGGCCAGACAAGAGAGCGGCGATCGCTATTGATCGTGATGCTATAGCATTGGGTAGCCAATATGGTTGGCGGGTAATGTCGGTGGGTGATGCAATTAAGCGGATGAACCAGTAGGTCACTGGTTGTGTTAATCTCGATTCAAGTTTTCAAGGATGTTCTTACATGCTGCCTTCATTGGTGTCATCCGAGCTGACCGCAGCTCTTAAAAGGTATCTGACCACCAGTTTTGCTTCGTCTACCCCGGGCTTCCGGCGAGAGGATGGGCGCACGGCGATGGAGGCGTATGTCGACACGCCGGATGCGCTGTTTAAGGGCCCCTGGCTAAGTCTCGGCTTGCCTTTTCGTAAGTGTGAGGCGGATGTTGCGCTGCCTCTTCAGCACGTGGATATGGGCTATCCGCCATATCTGCATCAGTATCTGGCCTTTCAACGTTTGTGTGGCTCTCAGCCCCTTTCTACTTTGGTTGCTACTGGTACTGGCTCCGGTAAAACCGAGTGTTTTATGTTTCCGGTGCTCGACTACTGCGCTGGAGAACCGCGCCGCGGCATCAAGGCAATTGTCGTTTATCCGATGAATGCTCTGGCCACCGACCAGGCTAAGCGTTTTGCCAAAGAGATTCATCGCCGGTCTGAGTTGCGCGGTAAGGTTCGCGTCGGCTTGTTCGTTGGTGATAGCGATGCAACGTCGCAAACGGAGATGACAGAAGACTTCGTTATTACCTGCAAAACCACTCAGCGTGACAACCCACCAGATATTCTGCTGACTAACTATAAAATGTTGGATTATCTGCTTTTGCGCCCGAAGGATCAGGCGTTGTGGCGTTTTAATGATCCGGGCTTGCTTCGCTATCTGGTAGTGGATGAGTTGCATACCTTTGATGGCGCACAGGGCACTGACCTTGCTTGCCTGATCAGGCGCTTACGTCATCGCTTGCAGATTGGTTCGGAGATGGCATGTGTTGGAACCTCTGCGACCATCGGTGGTGAAGAAGCGGTAGGGCAACTGACAGGCTACGCGAGCAGTATTTTTGCGGCCGATTTTGATCGTAGTTCGGTGATTCTTGAAGATCGCCTGAGCCCAGCAGAGTTCTTGCCGCCAGTGTCTGATCAGGCCCGATGGCCGCAGGCTGCGCAGTTGCTTGAAATGCCTCCAGAGCGATATTCGTCTATCGAGGAGTACGTCGCTGCGCATGCGAGCCTCTGGCTGAATGAATTACCGGATGGCTTAGCAAACCGTGATGAGAGTGTACGTGTCCGGGCGGCGGTAAAACTGGGCGAGTTGTTGAGCCAGCACACTTTGCTGAGGGAGCTGTTAGAGCGGGTCTCGTCAGCCGAGGACCTGCGTAAGTTAATGGCTGACTGGGCAGTGAACCTTCGACTTCGGCCTGAGAATGTCAGCCGGTTGCTAGACAGTCTGGTTGCGATGATCTCGGTCGCTCGCTGCTGGCGCTCTGGCCCGGTAGACAATCCAACCCTGAACGATACCGCGCCATTTCTTCAAGTGCGATACCAGTTGTGGTTGCGCGAACTCCGGCGGATGTTGGCGTCGGTAGAGTCAGAGCCAGTATTACGTTTGTCTGATGATCTGGGGACTGAATCAGAGCTCTGGCACCTGCCGGTTGCTCACTGTCGTGAGTGTCATGCGTCGGCATGGGTGGCGGTGGTTAACGATGAGCGCGATAAGCTCAGTGATAGTCGTGACGCGATCTACTCGGCATTCTTCGGCCGTAAACCTGACACTATGGTGCTTTTCCCTCAGCCAAAAGGGGATGCCCCGGGCAAGGGCTTACTTCGTGTGCTCTGTGGACGCTGTGGATTTTTAGGTCGCGACGGCACAACAAAATGCCCGAAATGTGAGGCGGATAAGAAGCATCTGGTTCGTGTGTGGCAGGCGGACATGAACCGTGAGCACACTCACAACGATGCCAAAGTAACTCGTTTTCATCCGGACTGCCCTCATTGTGACGCGCAGGATGGCATGTTGCTGATGGGGGCGCGGGCTGCAACGTTAGGCAGCGTGATGATCGACCAGTTGTTTGGCTCAACGTATAACGATGACCATAAGCTGATTACTTTTTCTGATTCTGTTCAGGATGCGGCGCATCGCGCTGGCTTCTTTGGCGCACGCACCTGGAAACAGACTCTGCGGTTGGCGTTGCAGCAGGCATTGCATGAGCGTCTCCAGGGATTGTCTCTGAGCGATGTTGCTCAGCAATTTCCACAGTATTGGCGGGACAAGTTAGTCGAACCATCATTTGCGGGAACATTTATTGCCCCGGATATGGAGTGGCTGAAAGACTGGGAAGAACTTAGTGCAACGGGGCAGTTGCCTGCCGACTCAGATCTTATAGAGCGCTGGATTAAACCTCGCATGAACTGGGAGGTCTTCAGTGAGTTTGGTCTTAATAGTCGAATCGGGCGGTCTCTCGAGCGTTCCGGCAAAGCAGCCATCGGGCCGGATACTGACGCCGTGGATTTTGCTGTTACGGATGCCATTGTTCATATCCGCGAGCAGGTTGCCGAACTCAATGACCTGGCGGAACGGGATCTGAAGCATTTTGTACTTGGGCTTTTGTGGCGTATGAAAACCCGTGGGGCTTTTTTGCATGATGCGACTAATACTTATCTGGAAAACGCTGGTAATACCTACCTGTTAAGAAAACGCTCTTACCTACCGGGCTCGCTAGTAAAGCGCCCACCTGCGTTCTTAACTGAAGAGCGTGTATCTAAGTACTTTGATGTAATAAGCCAATCATCTGGTTGGTATGTTGGCTGGTTTCTGCGGACCTTGGCAGACCAAGGGAATGTGTTAGCAAGTGCCTCGGTACTTCAGGTGTATCGTAGCGTGTTGGATACACTCTGTAAGGTGCGGCTGTTAATCGCAAAAGAGATTAATGGAAAAACAGTCTGGGCATTGAATCCGGAGCTGTGGACCTGTTCTGTGCGGGTTACAGAGATCAGTTGTGATGATTGCCATCATCGTATTCAGGTGCCACAGGCACAGAAGGACGAGTGGCATGGTATGAAATGTCAGCGTCTGACGTGTCAGGGGCATTATCATCTGGTTAAACCTTTCTCTGACGTTAAGCCTGTGGCGAAGACTCCGGTGAGACTGGTGACGGCTGAGCATACTGGTTTATTGCCAGGGGATATCCGGGACGCTACTGAGCGTTCGTTTAAAGATGGTGTGAGTGCCTGGGATATCAATCTGTTGTCGGCGACGCCGACGATGGAGATGGGTATCGATATCGGTGATTTGTCGAGTGTGTTCTTGTGCTCGGTTCCTCCCGCGCAGGCAAACTATCTGCAGCGTATCGGCCGGGCAGGTCGTAAAGACGGTAATGCGCTGGCTTTTACTATTGCAACCGGTGCATCGCACGACCTGTATTTTTACGAAGACCCGGTCGAGATGATGAAAGGCGCTGTCAGCACTCCTGGAGTCTATTTGAGCGCAAGTGCAGTGCTTGAACGCCAGTTGATTGCTTTCTGCTTTGATCAGTGGGCGGCTTCGGGTATCGACGATAGCGCTATACCCGGTACGTTAAAATCGGTCCTTGAAGGAATTCAACGGAATGACCTGAGTGTTTTTCCACACAACCTTCTCGGGTTTATCCGCACGCATGCGGTGACTATGTTGAATGAATTTCTGGCGATGTTTCCGCATCTTGCCGAAAGTGACCCCGATGCTGTTGCGCATCTTCGCAATTTTATTCTGGCAGAGGACGGTGAAACACCGTTGGATTGCCGTTTGCTTGATCGTTTGCGCCACCTTGAAAAAGAACAGGTGGCCCGGCAGGCGTTGATTTCTGATCTCAGGAAGACGATTACTCAATTAGAAAAGCAGCCGGATGATCCAGCAACGCAGGCGTTGCTGGATGATGCCCGAAGTGAACGTTTCGGCCTTATTGAGTTGGCAAGATCGGTAAATGTGCGGCAGACCCTGAACTTCTTTACGGATGAAGGTCTGCTGCCTAACTATGCGTTCCCGGAAGAGGGCGTTCGCCTGCAGTCGGTGGTCTATCGTCGGACCGAAATAAAGGATAACGGTGTTACTGAAGCTGCGAGTGATGCAGAGAAAAAGCACTCTCCTTACGAGAAAAAGGTTTTTGAGATTGTGCGGCCGTCTTCTGCGGCACTGAGTGAATTAGTTCCTGAAAATAAGTTTTATGGTATTGGCCGGCATGTAGAGATTGACCAGGTTGACCTGAGTTTGTCACAAACAGAGGAGTGGCGGTTCTGTGATCGGTGTAACCATACAGAGTCTCTTCTTGAGGGCGACAAACATGATGCTTGCCCAAAATGTGCTAGCGTGATGTGGGCTAATGCATCGCAGAAACAAACAGTGCTTCGATTGCGCCAGGTTTATGCAAATAGCAACGATCGAGAAAGTCGTATTGGTGACGACAGCGAACAGCGCGAACCCGTGTTCTTCAATCGTCAACTCTTGGTAGAGGTTGATGCGAGCGACTCGTTAAAAGCATACCGATTAAATAACGAACGCTTGCCGTTTGGTTTTGAGTACCTGCGGAAGGCGACCTTTCGGGAAGTTAACTTTGGTCGACGTGATGACGCTGGAGTCGCGTTTAATGTTGCTGGGCAGGAAGCTGCCAGACCTGGATTCTGGATCTGTAAACACTGCGGTAAGGTTCAGAAAAAGAAAGCCGACGGCACTCTGCGGCAGGATGATGTTCGCCGGAATCATGCGATTTCATGCAAGATCCGCAAGAATAATCAGACACCTTCAGAAGCGGATTTTCATAAGACCCTTTACTTATATCGCGAGCTTAAATCAGAAGCAGTTCGCCTGCTGTTGCCGATTGCAGAGGTGCAGAGCTCGGATGTGCGCTTACAAAGTCTGGTTGCTGCCTTGCATCTGGGCCTGAAAAAACACTTTGGCGGCGATGTCAGTCATTTGCAGATCACCAGTTACTCTGAGCCTGATGGTGAGTCCGATCTGCGTCGGCATTACCTTGTGATTCTGGATACGGTGCCAGGTGGCACTGGTTATCTGAAGGATCTGATGCGCACGCCAGATAACCTGATGGCGATGCTTCAGGCAGCTTATGAACATATTTCGTCTTGTTCTTGTAATGATGTTGCCGAGAAAGACGGTTGTTACCGCTGTCTGTATGCGTATCGGGAAAGCCGTAACCTGGAACAGATTTCGCGTAAAGAAGCGAGAGAGTTACTCAAGAATATTCTGGAAAACCGTGCGGACCTTGAGCAGGTGGAACGGCTGAATCCCGACGATCTTAATGCACTGTTTGAAAGTGAGCTGGAGCGTCGCTTTATTGCCACGCTTGGAACTCTTGCTCCTCGTTTGGTGCTGAGCGAACGGCTTGTAAATGGTAAAAAAGGTTACCGAGTCACCGCACGAGAGGCGGACTCTGAACGACTAACCACTTGGGATATAGAGCTACAGGTGGAGTTGGGTACTGAGCAAGGCGTCGCTCTGAATACACGTGCCGATGCTGTTATATGGCCGGTAACTTCATCGGAAGAAATAAAGCCGGTTGTTGTTTATCTTGATGGGTTTGAATACCACAAAGCCCGAGTGGCAGATGATACAGCCAAACGGCAAGCGGTAATGAACTCTGGGCAATTCATCGTATGGTCTCTGACCTGGGATGATTTGCCTGTGAAAGGTAAAGTCCAGAGCACTGAAGAAACCACCTGGCTGCGACAGTCGCTGACCGCTGGTGCTGATCGTATTTTTGATCAGATGGCGGGGCGTATGGAGTGGCCGAATTACGCTCAATTGTTATCTGCCTGCTCTGGCAGTAGTTTTGCCTGGCTTCTTCAGTATCTTGCTGCGCCAGTGCGTGAAGCCGAGGCGCTCTTCCGATTGGCATTTTCGCGCGCCTTTTCCGCCCTATCTTTAACGGCGACTGGCGATAGAGGCACGATGGATGCTCAACGGTATGAAATTCAGAGGCTGGCTCCATCAGCTTGGTCGCTGGAGCATCTTGATATCGACGGTCTTACTGGTATGGCAACCTTGTTTGATGTGCCTGAGATCCGTTTGGTGACGGTGTTGCCTAAAGAGTCGCTGCGTAATATTCAGGATCTTCGTACGGATCTGACATCGTTACTCTGGATGAGTGATGAGTTCCCTGAGCATGACGACTATAAGGCAGCTTGGGGGCGTTTCTGGTCGGCATTTAACCTCTTGCAGTTTATTCCGGGGTTTGCGGTAGCCTCATCGACAGGCGTATATGCAGGAGTTTATGACAACCTGAGCAAAACAGAGGTTAGTTCTGTCGATGTTGCAGCTGAAGTCGATGATGCAGGTTGGCGGGAGGCACTGGAATATACAGCCGCACCTGATGAGCTCGAACGTGTGATGCACACACTGCCAGCCAACTTTACTGCCCCTGAGGTTGGTATTGATTTACGTAACGCTCAGGACGAAGTGATCGGTGAACTGGAATGGACCTGGGCTGATCTGAAAGTGGGGTGGGTTGTTGATACAGAGTGCGACTTTGTATCTGGTGATTGGAAAGTATTTACGATAGCTGAGCTGGATAAGTTGATTGAATGCTTAAACGGCAGCAGTCTTAACAGGTAACGGATTAATATATGACAGCGAATACAGTGACAGTTGCGATTGCAGATAAATTTATGGTGGCTTTCAGTCAGCTACCGAAAGCACAGCAGAAGAAAACTCTGGAGTTTGTCAGTAAATTTCGTCAGGACCCTCGCTCTAACGCAATTAATTACGAGAAAATTCACGATGCGATCGACCCTGCTTATCGTTCTGTTCGTGTAGATCAGACCTATCGTGGGATTGTCAGGGCACCCGATGAAGGGAATGTATTTTTGTTGCTGTGGGTCGATAAACACGATGACGCTTATGACTGGGCCCGAAGACACCGTTGTGAAGTACACCCGAATACTGGAACGCTGCAAATATATGAAAGTGCAGTAACCAGCGCGCCAGAGCAGGTTGAGGCTGATACTTACCAATCTCCGGTGGTCGAAGCAGAGGCAACCGCTGTAGCAGACACAGGGCCGTTATTTTCATTGTCTGAGGAGCAGCTGAGCCGTCTGGGGGTTCCTGTTGCTATGGTGACGCAGGTAATGAAACTGCGGTCTGAAACCGAACTGGAGGCATTGGAGCAGCGTCTCCCTACAGAGGCCTTTGAGCCATTGTATCTGTTGGCTGCGGGTACGCCCTGGGAAGACATTGAGGATGATTACCTGAGTGGCTCTGCAGAGGTGGATACCTCCGATATTTCTGCGGCATTGGATCGCCCCACAACGCAGCAGCAGTTCTGGGTCGTCGAGGACGAGATGGAACTGCTTAATATGCTGAACGCACCGCTTGAAAGATGGCGTGTGTATTTACATCCGTCACAGAGAAAGCTGGTGGAGCGCCACTGGAATGGCCCAGTTCGAGTCTTAGGTGGTGCGGGCACAGGAAAGACGGTCGTGGCAATGCATCGCGCACGCTGGTTAGTCAGGAATCTGCTGAAAGACAATGAAAGAGTCCTGTTTACTACCTTTACGGTGAATCTGGCGACAGACATCGAAGAGAGCCTGCGCAAGATCTGCTCGTTTGACGATATGAAGAAGATACAGGTGCGGCATATTGATGGCTGGGTCAGTGAGTTTTTACGTCGTGAGAAATATCCTCATACGATTGTGTATGAAGACAGCAGCCCCGAGTATAAGAAAATCTGGAGTCATGCATTGACGCTGACGCCACCAATTGGATTACCAGATTCCTTCTACCAGGAGGAATGGGAGCGCGTGATCTTACCGCAGCAGGTAAATAGCCGTACAGAGTACTTTAAGGCAAGCCGAACAGGACGCGGTGTAGCACTTAACCGTAAACAGCGTGACCAGATTTGGCCGGTTTTTGAAGAATTGCGAAGCCAAATGCACCACTCTGGTCTGAAGACGTTTGAAGATGCAACTCTGGATGCGATTGAATTGATCCATGCTGGGCGTGGTAACTTCAATTATAGAGCCATAGTTGTTGATGAAGCGCAGGACATGGGCCCCCAGGCGTTGACACTCATAAGGGCGCTTGCTCCAGAACAGGCTGATGATCTTTTTATTGTTGGCGATGGTCACCAACGCATTTACCGCCGGAAGACGGCATTCAGTCAATGTGGGATTGGCATTGTTGGCCGAAGCCGTAAACTTCGAATTAACTACCGTACGACCGAGGAAACCCGACGTTTCTCGTGTGCTTTATTAGGTGACTCTGTAGTGGATGATCTGGATGGTGGGGTTGATACTGACAACGATTACCGTTCGCTTACCCACGGCCAGAGACCTCTCATCGAGGGATTCGCGTCGGTTTCCGAAGAGTGCAAGTGGATTGCAGATCAAATTCACAATTTGGTTAATAGTGGTGTCTCACTTTGCGATATCTGTGTTGTTGCTCGTACTCGAAAACTACGCGATAGCATAGCATCGCAGCTCGAGTCGGAAAAAATCGCCACTCATAGACTTAATCAAGCGGGCGATAATCGCAATGTCGATGGTGTGCGTCTTGCCACAATGCATCGTGTCAAGGGTCTCGAGTTTCACTATGTTTTTCTCGCTGGTATGAACCAGAATACTGTGCCGTTGCGTTTAGCGACTACCAACACTGAAGACCCGGTCGAGCGACGCCAGAATGAATTGAATGAAAGAGCGCTAGTGCATGTTGCTGCGTCGCGAGCTGTGAAGGGGCTTTACGTTTCTTATGCTGGTGGGCCGAGTCCGTTTTTAGATCATACGCAACTGCTGAGATAAAGCGTTCTTGTACCCACCCGCCAGCCCCAATACAATGACACCATCACTTACGAGGAGCACAGCATGGCCAGAGGTTTTGAAGTTACGGGAATCATCCACACCATCGGTGATACGCAGTCGTTCGGGCAGAACGGGTTCACTAAGCGCGAGTTTGTGATCAAACTGACCGGTGAAGGCGAGAAGGAAGAGTACCCGAACTACGTGGCGCTTGAGCTGATTAAAGATAAGTGTGCTCTGATGGACAGCTACCAGCCGGGCGATGAGATTAAGGTTCAGTTCAATCTGAACGGTCGCCTTTGGAATGCGCCAGGCAAGCCAGAGAAGTGCTTTACCAGTCTGCAGGCGTGGCGGGTTGAGCGCATGGACGATGCGCCGCAGTTTGCTCAGCAGCAGCCAGCACCGTCTCAGGCGTACAATGACTTTGATGACGATGTGCCGTTCTAAGCGGGCAGTCTGAATTAATGAAGGCGCGGTGATCGCGCCTTTTTTGTGGATCGGATTCAGGAGAGTGCTAATGCGTGTGATTGCTGGATCATCGGGGGCCATTGCCGAAGCTGTCGCCAAGCGAATGCGTGATGAAGGGGATTATGTATTCACCTTGAGCCGGTCGGGAGAGCCTACGGCGACGCACTATGTAGCTGATCTGACCAAACCGTCGTCAGTCGAGCAGGTAAAAGCATTCGTTGAGAAGTGTGGGCCACTGGACGCGGTGTTCTGTGGCACTGGGTTGTTGCACGGTGGTTGGAATATGCCCGAGAAATCGCTGTCGCAGCTGTCGATGGAGTGGCTTCAGCAGAACATGTTGGTCAACGTTCAGACGCACATTCATCTCGCACAAGCCGTTGAGCCACTTGTAAAACGTTCGTCGCCCATTAAGTGGGTCTCTCTGTCGGCCATGGTTGGCAGCCTGGAAGATAACGGCCTGGGCGGTTGGTACAGTTACCGTATGAGTAAGGCCGCCCTGAATATGTTTATCCGTAATTTGTCGATTGAGTGGTCGCGGAAGGCGCCAGGCAGTGTGGTTGTGGCCCAGCATCCGGGCACGACGGATTCACGTTTGTCAGAGCCGTTTCAGGCTGGGATTGCCGAGGGCAAGTTGTATACCCGCGAGCAAACCGCTGAGCGCCTGGTCAATGTTATGAGAGGGCTGACGCCTGAACAGAACGGGCGTTTGTTGCATTGGGACGGAAGTGTGATTCCTTTTTGATCTAAAATCTTACTCTTTCAGCCCACCCCGGCAGCTTCATGCCTTCTGAGGTAAGTTCGATGTCATCCGGTTCTGGCTGTACTTCTTTATCGCGGTAGGGCAGTGGTAAGTTCTCTTTCGCTACAGCGCTCAGGTACTGCTGCTGACTCTCACGGATCTTCTCATTTCTTGCTATGTAGCTGTGCCATTCGGCTTCGGTGACGAGTGTTTTCAGGTGTTCACGGCTTGCTTGCCCGCTTAGCACCCAGGCGCTGGCATTGTTTCCTCCAAAGCCTTTGCTGTTGATAAAACAGACCGGGATATCTTCGGCTGAAACCTTGGTGTGGCTCAGCGGAATCGTCAGATGTGACTGATGCACGTCGGGTGCGATTTCGCTGGCTGTGGTGATGCCGGGCAGGACACCGTAGTTCCATGAGCCCAGAGTCATTAACAGCTGGTCGGCGGACGCCGCAGAGATGG
>PDUK01000129.1 GCA_006212115.1 Thalassolituus sp.
ACTCATGGTTTCCGTGCCCGCATGGCAACCAAAAACGGCCGTCAGGTTCTGGCACGTCGTCGCGCTAAAGGCCGTCACAGCCTCGCTGCTTAATCGCTGTAACTGACCAACGCAGAGAGAAGTATGCCGGACCATTGCTTCCGTAAAGATTTACGGCTGCTGAAACCGGCAGAATTCAAACGTGTTTTCGATAACACAGCTCTGCGTGGTAGCACGCCTCACCTTCTGGTATTGGCTGCTCCGAACGAACTGAACCGACCTCGCGTCGGTTTTGTTCTGGCTAAAAAACAGCTCAAGCTGGCAGTCGATCGGAATCGAGTGAAACGGTTAATCCGTGAATCCTTCCGTTTACACCAGCATGATCTGGCTAGCCATGACTTTGTCATTTTGGCACGTTCGGGGATTGTTCAACTGGACAATGACCAGATTCGTGAGATGATCGACAGCCTCTGGTTCAGACTGAAGAAACCCCATGGCAAACACCAAGGCAGAAAACGCAAATCACGGCGTTAACCTCGTGGCCAGAATTGCTCTGGGTCTGATTTCTGTTTATCGGTACGCCATTAGTCCGATGCTCCCCAGCCGCTGTCGGTATTACCCCACTTGTTCTTCCTATGCCGAAGAAGCCATTCGCCGTTACGGATTTATCCGTGGAGGTTGGTTAGCACTTCGTCGTATTGGCCGCTGTCACCCATGGGGTGGTCACGGCGTCGATCTGGTTCCAGATCTTGATACACATAAACACTCCACTCATTGTTGCCAACGGAAAACCTGATCATGGATATCCGCCGTATTGTAATTTACGCAGGTCTCGCAATAAGTTCCTATCTGTTGTTCTACAACTGGAACCAGGAATACGGAAGCGAAAACCTGAGTACCGAGCAAGTTGCTGAAACAGCAACCGATTCAAATGTTGCTTCTCAAACCAACAACCTTGACCTGCCTGACACCTCAGTTGCAGCGGTAGAAGATGGCGATGCGCCGGACGTAACCGAGCAACCGGGTATTACCGCCGCTGATGTACCAGAAGTTGCTGCACCATCAGGTAATGTCATTACTGTTCAAACAGATGTTATGACCGTTCAGATCAACCCTAAGGGTGGTCAGGTTGTGTCTGTTCAGTTACCGGGTTACTCCAAGTCTATCAACCAGAAAGACGTGCCGTTTACGCTTCTGGAAAACAGCAGCTCACGTCTCTTTATCGCACAAAGCGGTTTAGTTGGCCGTGACGGTATCGACAAAAACAACGGTGCTATGTACACCGCTGAAAGCACTTCATACGTAATGGATGAAGGTCAGGACAAACTCGAAGTTGTTCTGAGCCATCAGTCTGAGAAAGCGTACGTTGAGAAGGTATTTACCTTCACGCGCGGCGAATACCTGACAGACGTGCGCTACAAAGTACGTAACACTTCTGCTGAGCCATGGGTTGGTGCTTTCTATGCGCAGCTCAAGCGTGACGCGTCGGATGATCCGTCAAAATCCAACAGCATGGGCATGCAGGCGTACCTGGGTGCGGCTCTGACCACCAGTGAAGAGCGTTACCAGAAGGTATCCTTTGAAGATCTTGAAGAAAGCAAATTCAAGAGCGTAGAAGAAGGCGGTTGGGCTGCCATCCTGCAGCACTACTTCGTGTCTGCCTGGGTACCTGCTCAAGATCAACAGCACACCTACAACGGACGTTATGTTGGTGGAAACTACATCTTCGGTTTCTACGACAACTCTGTCAGCGTTGCACCGGGTGAAACCGCCACGATGGGTGCGCAGCTTTACACCGGTCCAAAGATTCAGGATCGCCTCGAAGAAATCGCGCCAAATCTGAGCCTGGTAATCGACTACGGTATGCTGTGGTGGATTGCGCAACCTCTGTTCTGGGTACTGGATTTCATTCAGGACTACGTCGTTAACTGGGGTGTTGCGATCATCCTGCTGACGGTACTGATCAAACTGGCGTTCTTTAAATTGTCAGCGATGTCATACCGCTCGATGGCGAACATGCGCAAAGTTGCGCCTAAGATGCAGCAGCTGAAAGAACGTTACGGTGATAACCGCGAGAAGCTTGGTCAGGAAATGATGAAGCTGTACAAGACTGAGAAGATTAATCCGTTAAGCGGCTGTCTGCCAATTCTGGTGCAAATGCCAGTGTTTATCGCACTGTACTGGGTACTGCTGGAAGCGGTTGAACTGCGTCAGGCGCCCTTCTTCCTGTGGATTGAAGACCTGTCGATTAAAGATCCGTTCTTCGTACTGCCTATCCTGATGGGTATTTCGATGTTCGTTCAGTTCCGTCTGAACCCAACTCCGCCTGATCCGATGCAGGCGAAGGTTATGCAGTGGATGCCAGTGATCTTCACCGCATTCTTTATGTTCTTCCCTGCGGGTCTGGTACTTTACTGGGTAGTGAACAACGTGCTGTCGATTGCACAGCAGTATGTGATTACCAAACAGATTGAAAAGAGTTAACGCTCTGACCAATCTAAAAAAGGCGCTGCGGCGCCTTTTTTGTTGCCTTAAAATGGAGTGCCACCTGATTTGAAACGATTTTCGGTGGCAATGAATTATAGGGTGGGCGCTGCTCACCAATGTACTAATACCTCTTAATACATCAGCAGGACGCGGCAAGCACATCCCTTTGCGCTCAGTTATGCCATCCATGGCATAAATGCCTGCTTCATGTATCCAGAGGCATTGATTAAAAAGGCCAGACCATGACCCAGGTACACCAGGACACCATTACAGCCATCGCGACCGCACCGGGACGCGGCGGTGTTGGCATTATTCGTGTGTCTGGCGAGAAAGCTATGCAAGTCGCAAATGCGATCCTGGGTTACGAGCCAAAACCTCGGTATGCCCACTACGGGCCGTTTATAGGTGCCGATGGCACCGTACTTGATGAAGGCATTGCCCTCTTCTTCCCGAACCCGAATTCATTTACTGGTGAAGATGTCCTCGAGCTACAAGGCCACGGGGGCCCAGTAGTCCTCGACTTGATTCTGAAAGAAATCGTGGGACTAGGTTGCCGAATGGCTCGCCCCGGCGAATTTTCCGAGCGTGCATTTTTGAACGACAAACTCGATCTTGCTCAGGCTGAGGCGATTGCCGACTTGATTGACTCGGCATCAGAACAAGCGGCTCGCTGCGCCTTGCGCTCTATGCAGGGTGAGTTCTCAAAGCGCGTGCATGAGCTGCTCGACCAGCTAATACACCTGCGTATGTATACTGAGGCTGCCATCGACTTCCCGGAAGAAGAAATCGACTTTCTGTCTGACGGTAAAGTTGAAGCCATGCTTACCGACGTTGAACAGGCGTTAGAGTCTGTACTGAAAGAAGCGAACCAAGGCGCTATTTTGCGCGAAGGCATGAACGTCGTGATTGCCGGGCGTCCTAATGCAGGTAAGTCCTCACTTCTCAATGCATTGGCAGGCCAGGATCGCGCTATCGTGACAGATATTGCCGGGACAACCCGGGATGTACTGAAAGAACACATCCATATCGACGGCATGCCACTGCACATCATCGATACTGCAGGCTTGCGTGATGCCCCCGACGAAGTTGAGCGCATTGGTATTCAGCGCGCCTGGGATGAGATCAGCAAGGCCGATCGTGTATTGCTGATGATTGACTCGACCACAGACGAAACCGACCCAGAGAAGCTCCTACACGCCCTCTATGACGAACGTGGACTTGAGCAACAGACCGACGACCTGCTTGCCAGTGGCCGCGTGACCGTCATCCGAAATAAAGCCGATTTATCGACTGAAACCGTTGGCCTCGACACCTCTGGCAGCTACCCAACCATTGCGCTTTCTGCGAAACAGAATATCGGCGTAGATACCCTGCGCGAACACCTCAAAGACGTGATGGGCTATAACGCCGCTAGCGAAGGTGGCTTCCTCGCACGCCGCCGTCATATCGACGCTCTGAACCGCGCCAAAGACGCCCTCGCCTATGGGCGCCAACAGCTTGAAGGCATGGGCGCAGGTGAACTCCTCGCCGAAGACCTGCGCATGGCTCAGAACGCACTGAATGAAATCACTGGGGCCTTTACCGCCGATGATTTGTTGGGTGAGATATTTGGAAGCTTCTGTATCGGGAAGTGATTAGGAATAGGATCAAGGAAGATGAGAAAAAATTGGACAGATCGCGATTAAATCCTAGCGTTGAATCTGTATCACATGCTTCCCTTCGGTAGGCTTAGTGAAACGACTGCAGAGATAAAGGCATTAGCAGCCCAAATGGATAGATGGATAGGACTCCGGGTTCTGTTTCTATGAAGCTTTGTAACTTCGCAAGCCTTGACCCTGTAATCTATGAATCTGGTCGTAAAGGCTTGTCCAATGTTTCTAAAAAAGATCGAGAAATTTGGGCCTGGCATATAGAAAATCCGAAAGAATTTCAGGAGAAATCCCAGAAATTACTGGACGAAATTTCCGATGGGGATGTTCTAAGTTCGGATGATATTAAAACTCAAAATAGAACAACAAGAACTGAACTAAAATCAATTGTTAAAATTCGAATTGGACAATCTATTTTTAGAAAAATGGTTCTCGAAAATTATCAAGGTAAGTGCTGTTTTTCTGGTGTAGATATTCCCCAGTTACTTGTTGCAAGTCACATTGTTCCGTGGGCTGATCGTGAAGATATACGTTTAAATCCAAGAAATGGGCTATGCCTTTCGTCCATACATGATCGAGCTTTTGATCAGGGGTATTGGACTTTGTCTGAAGACTCGAAAATAATCGTTTCTGAAGAGTTAAAACGTACCAATTCAAACTTTATTAAAGAGAATTTCTTGCAGTATGAGGGAGGGGGCTTGTTGCTTCCAAAGAACTATAATCCTGATCCGAAATTTCTTTATTACCACAGAGAAATAATTTTTAAGCCGTAGAACGTAATAAAGAATGCTTTTTTCATCGCTGTGACTAAAATTTCAAAAATTAACGCTTAGTCAATGATATTTATTAGTTGTGATAAAAAAACTACTTGAAGATTCTGTCGGCGTTTAATTAGATAGTATTGTGAAAATCAAAAATCGCGATCAACGAGAGCAAAGGTAGGCTGTTGGCATTGCCACCTGTAAATTGCGCCTTTCCTGAAACAAGGAACCTAAGCCGTAACATCATCAGATCACTCTGAGAAGTTTACTCGCTTCCAATTCGTGATTCCTGTTTGAAACGACACAAAAAGTTGCCAGTACTCTAGTCTTCTACAACCTATTTTTTATCGGTAATTTTTACGCTTCGGAAACCAGCTACTCTCTTTAGCTATTACTGTCTTTGTAGTT
>PDUK01000130.1 GCA_006212115.1 Thalassolituus sp.
AGTAACTATCGTTAAGGTCATGACTAATATGACAAGCCGGGCAGTTTTCATAGGTTTTGACAAGTTTACGACTTTTTGACACCCGATAGTGACGACTTTCCGCCCATGTAACAGTTTGCAACCCTTGCAACTCAGGTGAATAAAAAACGTATTTTATAATTCCAAAGTATTCTAAAAAATATGAAGATTTTTTTATCCGTAGCCACTGTATACAGGATTTCAAACCTGCTTTTCAAAGAAAAGAAGTGACTAAACAGGCGTTCATTTTATTTTTCCGCCGAATTGCCACTTCCGAAGCGCTCAAGCCCAACAACCAGAATGGCCCCTGAGAACATCAAAATAATAGAAACCACCATCGTCTCATCGAAAGCAGGCAGTACCATCTGCTGAACAAGCGGTACTTCTTCTCCCTTACTGTTGATGCGGGTCGACAGTGTTTCTTTCCATGGCCAGACTTTTACTAATGATCCGACCATAAAACCCGTAAGAAGTGCGAGAACCACGGATGCATAGTGATGCAGAAGCCAGCTAAGAAGGCGTGAAAACAACAGTAAACCGAGACCTGCACCGGCAGCAAAGGTCAACAGTACCGGCAGATCGAATCCCTTGATTGCCGCAATAACCGGCGTATACAAGCCCATCAGCAGCAGAATGAAGCTGCCAGAGATGCCGGGAAGAATCATTGCACAGATAGCAATGCTGCCAGCGGCGAAGATAATTGGCAGCGTCACGGTAGTTTCGGTAGGTGATGCGAGACTGATGAAGGCAGCGATGATGGCCCCTGACACCAGCATGGCAATTTCTTGCACGCGCCATTGGGGAATCGTACGACCAATATGCACGCAGGAGGCGATGATCAGACCGAAGAAAAACGACCACAGCAGAACCGGGTGCATCATTAACAGATGATGGATGACTCTTGCCAGACTGATAATGGCCGTCAGAATGCCCGCGCCTAACGCCAGCAAAAAGGTTCCATCAATATGAGCCCAGGCTGACTTAAAACCCTCGGCTCTGAGTTTCCTTAAAGCCTCAAGGTTCACGCTGGAAATAGCATCCAGCAAGCGGGTATAGATGCCGGCAATAAAAGCGATAGTACCGCCCGACACTCCAGGGACAACATCCGCCGACCCCATTGCCATCCCCTTAAGAAAAATTTTCAGATGCTCCATTGTATCTCCGTCGCTGCGCAGCCCCTGCGCGTGTATCGTTGGTGTAGATTGTGTTTCAGACAAAGAAAAGGACGCCGTAGCGCCCTCTTATTAATTCTGAACTCCGGGTAGAAAGGGTACAAAACGCACCGTTTCCAGAGTTTTTCGTGCGAAGTGATCACCGCGTCGGGTGATCAGTACCAGCTTCTGCTCTTTGCCACCGACCGGGATAACCATACGTCCACCATCAGCGAGCTGCGCCAGCAATGATTCAGGCACCTCTTCCGGCGCTGCGGCAGCAAGAATACCATCGTAAGGCCCATGCTCTGGCCATCCCCAGGTGCCATCAGATAAGGCAAGATGCACATTGTCGTAGCCCAGGCTTTGCAGACGCTCAACGGCCCGATTGTGCAGTGGCTCGATACGCTCGACACTGTATAAGGTCCGGACCAGCGGACTGAGTACTGCTGTCTGGTAACCAGAGCCGGTACCAATTTCCAGTACCCGCTCCAGCGGCCCGTTCGCCAGCAGCGTTTCTGTCATGCGTGCAACCGTATAAGGCTGACTGATGGTCTGACCGTTGCCTATGGGCAACGCAGTATCTTCATAGGCGCGGTGCGCGAGCGCTTCGTCGACGAAAAGATGCCTTGGGGTCGTGGCAATGACATTCAGTACTTCTTCGTTTCTGATGCCAGCTTCCTGTAAACGCTGCACCAGACGATTGCGGGTGCGTTGCGAGGTCATTCCAATGCCAGATAAGTAGTGTTCGTTCACCTTGCTTCCTGCACTCTCACTTCTCAAAATGTTCCGACATCGGAACCAACATGCTGTGTAGCGTCATATCGATCTGGATGGGCGTAATCGAGACCCGACCCTGCTCAATCGCATGAAAGTCAGTGCCCGGCCCAGCATCGGCAACATCACCAGCCGCCGAGATCCAGTAAAGCTCTTTACCGCGCGGGTTGGTTGTTTTGACCGGATTATCTGCCTTATTGCGATGCCCCAGACGAGTCACCTCGACGCCAGTGATGTCATCGTAAGGAATGTCCGGAATATTCACATTAATTACCGCATTACGGGGCAAGGCCAGTGATTCAAGCTGCGGCAGAATGTCGATCAGAACGCGACCGGCTGTTTCAAAGTGGGTCTTTCCACATAAAGAAACCGCAATCGGCGTACGCTTCAGAAAACGACCTTCGGTGGCTGCTGCAACCGTACCGCTATAGAGAACATCGTCCCCCAAGTTGGCTCCGCTATTAATACCTGCAATCACCCGCTCGCACGTGTCCGCATGAAATTCGTTGAGAGCCAGGTGCACCGCGTCGGTTGGAGTGCCATCGACGCTGTGAAAGCCATTTTCGTGATGAATAACCTGCAAAGGGCGATCAAGAGTCAGAGAATTACTGGCGCCACTGCGATCGCGATCAGGTGCACTGACGCGGATATCGTAGCCCGCCGCAGACAATGTCTCGGCCAGCATCTTTAAGCCGGGCGCATGAACACCATCATCATTGGAAAGCAGCAGAGTCATCAGGGTACGTACCTTTCAGGTTCAGTTGTTTCTATGCATTCGCGAATTAGCGATGTCGCATAATAACCGGCAGGCAGTGAAAATGTGAGTAGTAAATGAGACTCTTCTGGCCAGCTCCAGGTCATATTACCGGGCATTGCTGCCAGCGCACGGCGATCCTGATTCAGGCCTGAGAATTCAAGCCCCTCACAGAGTTCCGGGTGTTGACCAGCAATCCCGGATTCAAGCGCCAGCGCGTCATCCGTAGTCGTCAGGCGCCCCCGCCCCCACATAGGTCCTGTTGCAACACCCTCATCCGTCAGAATATCGCCCTCCAGACTCTTCCCCCATAACTCAGAGCGTATTCTTGCAGCCAGCACTTCGTTAAACAGGAAGGACCTGACAGAAGACAGATAAATACCTTTCTTCTTTTTATTACGCACACGAATTTCACGCTTCAGCATCGCCATGCCGTTAGCCACATTGTCCCCTGCCTGACCAAAACGCTGGGGGCCAAAATAGTTGGGGACGCCGTACTGCTGGACCAACGCCAGATTGCTCTCGATGGCCTCACGATCTCCTTTGACGTCACGGAGGAGTATCTCGAAACGATTACCGAGCAGGTCTCCGGGACGTAGCTTTTTAATGTGTCGGGCCTGACTTAATACACGAAACTCCGGGTGTTCGAGAGTCGTGAAGTCTGGCGCCTCTGTTTTAGGCATCCACACAGAGAACCACTGACGGGTTTCTGCGTAACGGTCTTTCAGGCCTGCGTAACCGACGTCCAGCTCGCGAACACCGGCGAACTCAGCAATCTGAGCGGCCACAAACTGCGTATTGGCTCCGTCTTTTGCGACATCAAGCCAGACATGCTCACCTTCGCCCGAAGGAAGCCCAAGAGGAATCTCTGTCACAATAAAGTCGCTGTTATTCTGCTTTAACACAGCGGTTGCGCCCGTCGGCTCGTACGCGGATGGCCATTCGGGCAGTACGGAATAATCCTGCATCATTGTGACTCTCGGTTAAGCAGCAAGGCTACAGCGTGAACAGCAATGCCTTCTTTGCGCCCCACATAACCGAGCTTTTCAGTCGTGGTGGCCTTCACATTTATGTCGTCGGTTCTGACCTGAAGATCTGCGGCGATCACCGCTCGCATATCAGCAATATGCGGGGCCATCTTTGGTGCTTGCGCGATGATGGTGACATCAACATTACCCACGCGATATCCCTTATCAGCCACCAGCGATACGACGTGGCGTAGCAGCATGCGACTGTCCGCGCCCTTCCATTGTTCATCCGTATCCGGAAAGTGCTGCCCGATATCACCCAGTGCCGCCGCGCCTAGCAGCGCATCAGCCAATGCATGCAATGCAACATCACCATCAGAGTGCGCTTTAAGGCCATGCGAGTGAGGAATTTTCATGCCTCCAAGCGTAATAAAGTCGCCTTCATCAAAAGCGTGTACGTCAAAACCGTGTCCGATGCGCATGACCTGTTCCTGAGTTAATTACGAATTAA
>PDUK01000036.1 GCA_006212115.1 Thalassolituus sp.
GTGCACCACCGCCCTGGGAGTTCTGGCCGCTGTATATATCTGCCTCAATCTGCGCGTTGGCACTCAATAGATTAGGGTTATCGTCGTAGTCAGAGCGGGTCATGCGGAAGTCACGTATCGCCAGACCAAGTGCCGGCATATCAAAGTCGAGATCATCGATGCCGATCATCATTTCCAGATTCAGGCGATCGCTTCCGAGTTCATCGTCGTAACCAATCCTGGCCCATAGCTGAGTAAAGATGCCGTCCATCTTAAAGTTATCAATCAGAGTGAATTTAGGGGCACCATCGGCATCGCGTATTTCCCACGCTTCTGTGCGGATGCTGAAATCCACAGGCGCGGCAAAACCAACCGGGAAGAACTTGAGCGACAGTTCGCCCTCTGCTGAGATATCGATATCCAGTTTCAGGTCATCAATTTTGGAGGAGACGTTCTGTACAAAGGGCGTACCGCCATTTGCCGCCATATAACCCTCAACAAACAGATCATCGCGGCCGGCACCGCCAAGAAAAATTTCCGTCACTGCCAATGAGCCTTCGTCGGTATACACAAGTTCGCCAATATCAAATTGGCCTTCCATCTCAATGGTGATCCCCGATTGGCCAGAAACAGTACTCATCGCGTACTCATCAAGAGAACGCAGTTCGGCCACGGTAGAGTAGGACGTCAGTAGTAACGCCGCACATGCAGTTGATCTTATTATCATTGTTCTTATCCCTGCGCTGATCGCTCCGGTACCCCACTATCAGGGGCACCTCAGAAATAAGTCAGTACTGCTCGTCTCCGACTTCAGTGACATCCAGATTATGAGGCAGATAACAGCGACGCCAGTGACTTTGGTCACCAACGCGCCAGATGACCCGATAAGATAACTTTGTGAAAATAATGGCCTGAGATGCCGTCTGATATACGGACAAAGCCAGCGTAAGGGCCAAGTTCAGAGGTGCCACGGCGTATCCGCTGCAGTCACATCACGCAATCCAGTCAGAGCCCGTTCCAGGGAGCTGTCTGCATCGGGTGTTCGATAAACAAGAAAAACTGGGTAGGTGTATTCATCGGCATCAGGGATACGCACCAGTTTCCCGGAATCCAGATAGGGTTGAACGACGCGGCTACGGAACCAACCGTTGCCCCCGACCGAAAGCAGGAACTGCAGAGCCGCAGGTCCAAAGTTAAAGGTGTAAGCACACTGACGCGGTGACGTTGCCGAGGCCATATATTGCTTTTCGACGTCTGGCCCCCAGTCAATATATACATCAGGTTTAGGCTGCTCAGGATTTTGCACCCGCATCAGCTTCTCTTCGAGCAACTGCTCCACCTGACAACCCGCGTGATAGTTGGGCCTGTGCAGAATGACCGCGTCCAGCTGGCCCTGCTCGAGCGCGTCGTTTAAGTCGGGAGCCTCTGCAATCATGGAATCCACGGCGACCTCCGGTAACTCGGTCTTCAGCCAGGCAGTCCACTGCGTCAGCAGCGGGTTCCAGAGCGTGGTTTCACTGCCAATCCGTAAGCGTTCTACGTGACCTTCCGGCACGGTAATTCTCTGGCGGGCTTGGGCCCAGGTGGTATTCAGACTCGTGGCGTAAGGCAGGAAGCGCTCACCTTCCGGCGTCAGCATGGCCCCCGAACGCTTGCGGATAAACAAACGACAACCGAGAGATTCTTCTAACGTCTGTATACGGCCAGTGACCGCGGTCTGGGTGACGTGCAACTGCTCAGATGCGCGGATGAAGCTACCTGACTGGATAACCTCCAGAAAGGTGCGGATGAGTACGATGTCCATCTGTTATTTTTACTCTTATCAGAACCGTTACGCAGTCTGGCCGCCTAATCGCTTAATCAGGCGTAGCAGGTTACTGCGGTCTACGTTCAGCGCGCGAGCGGCGGCTGCGACATTGCCATTATGTTGTGCAAGTTGCTCATCAATCAAACGCCGCTGGAACGCCTGTGTCTGCTCTGCCAGCGAGCCGACTTCGTCATGCGGTGGTACTGGCTGGGTTGTCGAAGCCGACTCTGTATGAGCTGCCGTATCCGCAATCGCCAGAGCGGCGCGGTCAATGTAGACCAGGCCAGCGTCACTCTCGCGCTGCCCTTGCTGAGCACGCAGCGCTGCGCGACTAAGTACGTGCTCCAATTCGCGAACGTTACCGGGCCAACGATACAGTCTTAGAGCCGTACGTGCATCCGGTGTAAGTAAAAGGCGATGTATATTCAGTCTGGTCTGGAGCCGCTCAAGAAAATACTCCGCCAACTCAAGGATGTCCTGTCCGCGCTCCCGCAGAGCAGGAACGTGCAGCGGAAACACACTTAAACGATGAAACAGGTCTTCGCGAAAGCGCCCCGCAATCACCTCCTGCCGCAGATCACGGTTCGTAGCGGCTAATACCCTCACGTCTACTTTAAGAGTCTCATCGCTACCCACGCGTTGCACCTCTCCCACCTCGAGCACTCGCAGCAGAGTGGCTTGCAACGCTAACGGCAATTCTCCGATCTCGTCCAGAAACAACGTGCCACCGTCCGCCAGTTCAAAGCGTCCGGGGCGTGCCCGGTCGGCCCCCGTAAAGGCCCCTCGAGTGTGACCAAACAATTCCGCCTCGGCGAGGCTCTCGGGTAAAGCTGCGCAATTAAGACGGATGAGGGGCTTGTTGAAACGATCAGATTTTAAGTGAAGCTGCTGCGCAATCAGTTCTTTACCAACCCCGGTCTCGCCCTCAATTAAAACCGATAACGGTGTCGGAGCCACCGCCCGAATATCCTCGAACAGGCGCGTCATAATATTGCTTGAGCCCACAATGGATGACGCCATACTGTCGCGATTCATCTCGGCTGTTGCGCGGTCACCGTGACGTACTTTGCGGCGCAGCTCGTTAATGCGCTCGGCTGCGGTAATCACCGCCTGAGTCAGTGAAATCGCCATCGCCTGATCATTGGCATTGATGGCATCGAACTGCCCTGCACATAAGGCATCCATGGTAATCACGCCCCAGGGACGTCCATCCACCTGAATTGCCACGCCCATGCAGTCATGCACATGGACAGTGCTGTCATCACTGTTGACCAGACCGTCATAAGGATCAGGTAAGGGTGAATCCGCGGGAAAACGAACCAGCTGATCGCTGTTCACAATCGCATCAAGCCGAGGGTGATGCGCAGGATCAAAGTGACGCCCCCTGATCTCATCGCGCAGCCCCAAAAACGCCACGGGCTGCAAGCCACGACCAGACTGCTTTAACAAGGCAATCGCATCACTTGGAATCGTTTGTTTGATGGCTTCCAGTAGTCGTCGATATCGGACTTCCACCGGCATATCGCGGCTCAGGTCCTCTATCACGCTCAGGTATTGTTCAAATGGCATGTAGTCATTTGTACCACACAATAAGTCAATATGACTACACCATACGATGTCATAATGACATGGTTGATATTTTTATCATTTAAAATCAATGAGTTACACGTTGGCACATGCATTGTAAGGGATTAAGGGAAGTAGCAGACACAAGATCGTTACCCTAATGGAGATACACCATGCTGACATCCGCACAAATCGACATCATTAAAGCGACCGCCCCAGTCGTGGGCGCCCATGCTCGTGACATTACTGAGTGCTTTTATCCTCTGATGTTCGAACGCTATCCCGCCGTCGCTGAACTGTTCAATCAAACCCACCAGCAAAAAGGAACGCAGCGTCAGGCTCTTGCCAATGCACTGGTCGCCTATGCCACCCATATCGACAAACTGGAAGCCCTGGGCGATGCCGTCGGCCTGATCGCCCACAAGCACGTATCTCTTAATATTTTGCCCGAACATTATCCCATCGTCGGCGAATGCCTGATGGAGGCCATAGGTCAGGTTCTTGGCGACGCCGTGACACCGGAAATAGCAGATGCCTGGGGTGCAGCGTATCAACAACTGGCCGACATCCTGATCGGAGTGGAAGAGCAGCTCTATTCAACTCACGCTCAACGTCGAGGTGGCTGGCGGGGTGAAAGGCAGTTCGTGATTGAACGCATCGAACCAGAAAGTGAAGTCATCTCATCCTTCTATCTGATGCCGGTCGAGGGCGAGCGCGTCATCGATTTTGAACCGGGTCAGTACATCGGATTGATCGTTAATGTCGATGGAAAGAGCGTTCGCCGCAACTACAGCCTGTCTGATGCACCGGGCAAACCGGGCCTGCGTATCTCGGTAAAAAAAGAGCTGGATGGCGAGGTATCAGGCTTCCTGCACAATCAGGCTGAAATCGGAGACCAGGTCACCGTAATTGCGCCAGCGGGGGACTTCACCCTTCCCGCTCAGCCCGAACGCCCGCTCGTCTTTGTCACTGGTGGCGTTGGAATTACCCCTGCGATCAGCATGCTGAACGCCTACATCACCAACGCGACTCAGCCTGTGATCTTTATTCATGCTGCCGTTAACAGCCGCTACCATGCCTTCAAATCACATCTTGAGGATCTGGCAGCTCAGCATCCACTGCTGACGAATTTCGTGATTTATGAACGCCCGAAAGTAGAAGACCGACCCGATGCCGAGGGCTATATCACGCGGGAAATTCTGACTGGTCTGCTGCCACAGGATAAGAACGTCGACCTGTACTTTCTGGGCCCGCTGACCTTTATGAACACCGTTAATTCCTTGTGTGACGAACTCGGCCTCGACGCATCACAGAAGCATTATGAGTTTTTTGGACCCGCCGAAGCACTGCAATCGCAAGCATCGGCAACCACTGAACCTGCTGAAGCCTGACCGACAGAACGCCCCGGGGCAGACTTCCGGGGCGACCTTTCATGTTCGGCTTCAGGGCTGAACGAGGAACATCGATACAAGAGTTAAGATGGTCGCAATACCAAGCAGTACTACTAAGGGGAGAAACCATCCCGGCCGGTACGTCAGAAAAAGGGAAAATACGACTGCCGACAGCGTTAGCCACCCCGCCCACCAGACAAGTCCTAAACCTACTCCCGAAAACGACACACATAGCCAGACACTGATGGCGAGTAACAACCATCCACTCCAACGTAGTGCTCGCTGAGAACTGTCTTTGGAGGGCATCTGCCAGCCCAGACTCCGGTAGTGGCGGGACATAGATAAAGGCGTTAATCCCAGTCCCAGAGAGGCAAGCAGCAATCCAAACAACACAGTCGCGGTCATGACGTTACCTCGGACGTATCTCGAGAAGGATCATAAGAAGAATCGCCAGATGCATTATGCGATTTACTGCGCTCCCCGCGCTCTCTGTTCACGCTTTTTATCGCGGGCTTCGACTGATGCTGTCGACGCCACAATCTGATCGCAGCGTAAGCCAGAATCAGTCCTGTGCAGACAAACGAGAAATCCATGCTGGCCATGATCCAATCCTGATTACCGATACTGGAAGCCAGATTGTGGGATGTTGTCAGGGCATTCAAAACCGGCAGAAGAGCAAACAGCACGGCCGCGAGCCCGAGCAGTTCAATCCACGCACGCTGCACCGTACGCATAAGAGGATAGAAAAGACACAACCCAAGAGCGATAAACAAGGCATCCACTTCCCGCGCTGCCCGGCCATCCAGATCCAGAGGCAAAAGCCGGTTAGCCCAGAAATACACAGCGACAGCAACCAACAAGCCCGCAATCGCACCCGCGTTCAGCTTCTCGACAAACACCAGCCCACGACCTGCGATACCCCGCTTACCCAACCGCTGACGGCGCTTACTGGTCCAGAGGATCATACCCGTCGCAATCATTCCCGTTCCGAGCATGCCAGACAAGAAATAGAGCCAACGCAGACCCGTATTAGCAAACAACCCCTCATGCAGATGCACCAGCACTTCGTATACGCCTGCTGCTGGCCCTCTGTCAGGTTTGCTTTCATCCAGAATTTCCCCAGACACGGCATTAATACGCAGTATGGGTGCATCGAGGATGTCGTCGAATCCTGCCTTATAAACCTCCGCCACGGCATTCTGATCACCCGGATGTTTGATACCCACATGTGCAAATACCACGTCATCCCAATGTTGACCGGCGATTGCTGCAAGCTCTCCCATGCCCAGGCTCGCAGCACTCTGCCCCGCAGCTTCATGAGAAGGTTCTGAGAAGACTGCGGCAAAGAACTCGCTGTTGTCTGCATACTGCGACTGAACCACGCCCGGCATGGTGGTGAACATCAGAAACACCAGGCCGCTGTACGTAATCATCAGGTGAAATGGCAGAGGTAAGACACTCATGATGTTATGCATATCCAACCAGGAGCGCTGACGCTTACCCGGTCGGAACGTAAACAGATCAGTGAAAATACGTCGATGAATAACAATGCCCGTAATCAAGGCCATCAACATAAAGAAAGCAGCGAGACTGGTAATGACATAGGCGATCACGGCTGGCATGTAATGCAACGCGTAATGCATCCGGTACAGCGTCTGACCACCGCCAGTGTCCCGGGCATCCGATGCCTCGCCTGTCGCAGTGTCCAGATACTGGGTCACCCATGCCCCACCTTCCTGCGTATCCGGGTCGATCGCTGTTTTCCAACTCACAGACAAACTGGTATCGCGCGACGTAGGCAAGCCAACCCACCACTCCGATGCGCCTTCAGCATGCGTCTTGAGATAGGTCTCCCCCAGTGACACCAACTCAACATGGGAGAGCGTCGGAGCCACTGCAACAATCTCAGGCTTCATCCAACGGTCGATTTCTTCGTCGAAGTAGCCCAGAGTCCCAGTCAGAAACATAAAGTACAACAGCCAGCCCAACACCAGACCTGCCCATGTGTGCAGCCAGTTCATCGACTGTCGGAAATGCCCCGTACCCAATTCAGCAGAACTCATGCGATCCAACCTCGCGCCGCACTAATAGCTACCAGTAAACCCGAGACCAACAGCAACCCCAGCCATGCCCGCACTGCTGTTCTGGTCGCAAAACACCAGATCACTGCACCAGCCCAGAAAGTAAAGGTAAGCAACATGCCGGCAATCACACCGTTGTGTTTCTCTCCGGGAAGCCAGGCGGCAACGGCAATGCCAGCTGCCGTCGCGAGAACGTATCCACCCAGCAAGGCTGCTATCACCCGCGATGTCACCGACATAGCCGGACTCGAGTACATTTTCCTGAACACAGCAGCCATTAATTCAACACCTATAAACGTTGGTGCGTATTGTAATGATTCTTATCTTCAATAAATAGTCGAGCTATCGTTGCCTACCGCCGGTTGTTACATTAGCGAGCTGTTTCTGTCCGTTTTACTCGTTGAGGTACGTGTGGTTTTACTGCTATCCAAAATTCTGGTGACCTTCCTGACAGTGGCCATGTTGGCCATCGTCGCCCGACGATATGGGCCGGCCTGGGCTGGAGTGTTAGCAGGCTTTCCTCTGGGCAGTGCCATTACCCTGTACTTTATCGGCTACGAACAAGGTGCTGAATTTGCCGCCGACGGAGCACGCCATGCTCTCATCGGCCTGGCAGGATCGCTGATGCTGGCCATCACCTATCTGTACGCAAGCCGTCGCTGGCACCAGCCTAAAGCTATCCTGATGCCTGCGCTGCTCGCGCCTTTAGCCTTTCTTATAACGGTCGCTCCGTTGCAGTACTGGCAGGGAGAGTGGTGGTTGAATACGGTACTGATTCTAGGCTTTATCTGGCTGGCGAGACAGCGTCTGAGACGCGTCGAGGACGTTAACGTAGTCATCAACCGCGATAATATCTGGCAACGACCGGTTCCCGCGATCTTCTTCCGCGCAGGCATGGCAACTTTGAGTGTGGTTGGGATTACGGCACTAGCACACTGGCTCTCGCCTTCGCAGGCAGGTTTGCTCGCTGCATTTCCAGTCAGCTTTTTCCCGGTACTGATTATTCTGCAGTTGAGTTACGGCGCCCCGGTTGTGGCGGCAACGGTCAAGCAGTACCCCGGAGGGCTGGTGGCCATGGTGATCTATATTGTGCTGGTCGGGCTGACCTACCCCATCGCTGGGTTGCATTGGGGAACGGCTTTGTCGCTTGCGGGGGCCACCCTATACTTAATCGGCTATGCCATAACGGCCCACAAGCTCCGTGCTTAGCTGCGCCAGAACCCCGGCGTGATCAATACCAGTAAGGTGAAAATTTCGAGACGGCCCAGCAGCATAGTCAGCGCCAGAATCCACTTAGCGGTATCAGAGATGTTGCCGTAATGGGCAGATACCTCACCGAGCCCCGGGCCGAGGTTATTCAGGCAGGAGCCAACAGCAGAGAATGCCGTCACCTGGTCCAGACCCGTGGCCATCAGCGCCAGCATCATAACCATAAAGGTCACGACGTAGAGCGCAAAGAAGCCCCACACCGATTCGAGAATCCGGTCAGAAACCGGCTGTTTGCCAAGCTTTACGGGAATGATGGCGTTAGGGTGAATCAAACGGTGAATTTCCCGCTGCCCCTGCTTGAATACCAACAAGATACGGATGGCTTTCATGCCCCCGCCTGTCGAGCCTGCGCAACCACCAATAAATGCCATCATAAACAGCAAGACCGGAAGGAATACGGGCCAGACAGAGAAATCGGCGGTGCCGAATCCGGCCGTCGTGGCCACCGATACCAGCTCAAATAAGCCATATCGGACTGCGCCTGCAAAGTCGTAGGTGTCCGTCAGCCACAAGGCAAAGACTGTGAGGATCGCGCCACCGGTCATAATCGAGAAGAAGAACTTCACTTCCGAATCAACGAAGTAGTGCTTAATCGTCTTGTAACGCCACGCATAGAAATGCAGCGAGAAATTCAACGCCGCCACCAACATGAAAAAGATCGCGATAGCATCAATCGCCGCACTATCGAAGTAACCGATCGACGCGTCATAGGTAGAGAAGCCGCCGATCCCAACCGTCGAAAAGCTGTGCACGATGGCATCAAAGGTACTCATCCCCGCCAGCCAATAAGCGAGCGCACACGCAATGGTCAGCGAGAGGTAGATATACCATAGAGCCTTCGCGGTTTCGGTAATGCGCGGCGTCAGCTTGGAATCCTTCAAAGGGCCCGGCATCTCAGCACGGAATAACTGCATACCACCAATACCAAGCATTGGCAGAATCGCCACCGCTAATACGATAATCCCCATACCACCCAGCCACTGCAGTTGCTGGCGGTACCAGAGAATAGACTTAGGCAGGTATTCGAGGCCGGTCATCACGGTCGCGCCGGTTGTCGTCCAACCAGACAGCGACTCAAAAAAGGCGTCAGCGAAACTCAGACCGGGGTTTTCGGCCAGCATAAAGGGCAAGGTACCCGCGAGGCCGAGGGTAAACCAGAACAGAGCCGCAACAATAAATCCGTCGCGGGTTTTGAGTTCTTTTTTAACGCCCCGAAACGGCAACCAGCTGAAAAAGCCGATGCCGAGAATCAGTGACATCGCCACGCTGAACGCTTCGGTTGCGCCATCGCTGTACCACATGGATACCACCATAGGTGGCAACATGGTCAGACTGAACAACATCAGGAATATGCCCAGCACCCGGGCGATTACGGTGTAGTGCATATCAGAAGAAGCCTAGTCCCACCTGGAAGAGTCGCTCAACATCGGCGATATGACGTTTATCCATAACGAACAGAATGACGTGGTCATCAGACTCAATCACCACATCGGAACGTGCCATTAACACATCCTCTCCGCGCACAATCGCACCAATCGTCGTACCCGGTGGCAGTTTCACTTCGTCAACACGACGACCCACCACCTTGGATGACATGCTGTCACCGTGCGCAATGGCCTCAATCGCTTCCGCAGCACCGCGACGCAGGCTGTGCACATTTACCACATCACCACGACGTACATGCGTCAGTAGGCTACCAATCGTAGCCTGCTGCGGTGAAATCGCGACATCGATCATGCCACCCTGCACCAGATCGACGTAGGCGGCTTTGTTGATCAGAGTCATCACCTTACGGGCTCCGTGCCGCTTAGCCAGCAGAGACGCCATGATATTCACTTCGTCGTCGTTGGTCAGTGCACAAAACACATCGGTGTTCTCGATGTTTTCTTCTTCGAGCAGACTTTTGTCGGTGGCACTGCCATGCAGCACGACCGTGCGGTCGAGGTTCTCACTCAGGAAGCGAGCTCGCTCGGCATTGTGCTCGATAATTTTGAGCCGGTACCGTTTCTCCAGCGCCTTGGCGAGACGATAACCAATGTTACCGCCACCGGCGATGATAACTCGTTTGTAGGAATCTTCAGCTCGACGTAGTTCGCTCATTACCGTGTGAATGTGCTCACGGCCGGCCACGAAGAAGACCTCATCATCTGCTTCGATGATGGTGTCGCCGCGCGGTTCAATCGCCGTGTTACGTCGGAATACCGCCGCTACGCGAGTTTCAACATTAGGCAGGTGATCTTTTAGTGCAGAAATCGCCTGACCCACCAGAGGGCCACCGTAATAGGCCTTAACCGCAACCAGCTGTACCCGGCTATCAGCGAAATCGAGCACCTGTAACGCGCCCGGAAATTCGAGAAGACGACGAATATACTGCGTCACCACCTGCTCTGGTGAGATCAGTACATCAATCGGAAACGCATCAACATTAAACAGGTCAGTCTGCTTCAGGTAGGCGTTCGAGCGGATACGGGAAATCTTAGTTGGGGTGCGGAACAGGGTATAAGCAACCTGACACGCGACCATATTGGTCTCGTCAGAGCTGGTGACCGCCACCAGCATATCGGCATCGTCTGCACCAGCATCACGAAGAACGTGAGGATACGAGCCGTGACCGAACACCGTTTTCACGTCGATCCGGTCCTGCAATTCACGCAGGCGATCTGTATCGGTGTCGATGATGGTGATGTCGTTTTTCTCACTGGAGAGATTCTCTGCCAGTGTGCCCCCGACTTGTCCGGCGCCCAGGATAATAATCTTCATAGTTACTTACAGTCCCATTCGCTCCGCGCCGGGTTTCATCATCAGCCGTTATGCCTGCTTGTGCAGCAATGCATAATAAAAACCATCATGCCCCTGAGGGGTCGGAAACAATTGCCGACCGGCATTGCATGCGATTCCCCAGTCTTTGTCCAGTGTAACCAGCGTGGCATCGGCTTGCCTATCAACAAAACGTACAATCTGCTCGCTGTTTTCTTCTGGTAGCACCGAGCAGGTCGCGTACAGCAGCCGCCCACCGGGTTTCAGCATCTGCCAGGCCCGGTCGAGAATTTCGCCCTGAACGGCCACCAGCTGCGCTATGTCTTCCCGACGGCGCAGCATACGGATATCCGGATGGCGACGGATGACACCCGTTGCAGAACAGGGAACATCAAGAAGTATGGCGTCAAAGCCGGTGTTTTCTGCATCGTCAGCACAAAACTCAGGGCACCAGACTTCGTCACTGCACATGTCCTTGCAGACAACATTGGCAGACAGATCCAGCCGCGCCAGATTCTCATGAACGCGTTCAAGCCGCGCCTCGTCAGCGTCCACCGCAGTCAGATGAATATCACCGGATTCCAGCAAATGGGCGCTTTTACCACCGGGCGCCGCACATGCATCCAACACATACTCACCGGCTTGTGGCGCGATTAGCTGAGCCGCCAGTTGTGCGGCTTCATCCTGCACACTGACATCGCCGTCGACAAAGCCGGGCAGCGCAGTCACATCGCAGGATTCGTAAAGATAAATAGCAGAATCACTGAACTCACCCGCACGGGCGTCGATGCCCTCGGCCGTTAGTCGCGCGAGGTACGTATCCCGGTCCACCCGACGCTGATTCACCCTGAGGCACAATGGCGCACGCTCATTGTTCGCAGCCAATACGTCCTGCCACTGTTCCGGCCAGGCTTTCTTCAGCATTTTTACCAGCCATTTCGGATGGCTGGTGGCTGTCACGGGATTATCATCGAGAGGAGGGAGCAGGCTTTCGTATTCACGCCCGTATCGTCTCAGGCAGGCGTTGATCACGGGCTTAGCGTAGCCTTTTCCCATGTCTTCACAGACGTCCACCGTTGCATGAACCGCCGCGTGAGGTGCCTTCCCCTGAATGGTTAGTTGATACAGCCCAACCACCAGTAGAGCATGCAGGTCCTGATCTTCATCCGGGAATGGATTCTTCAGGAGCATCTTCGCCAATGCGTTCAGACGAAAATACCAGCGGCAGCTCCCCAAGGTGAGATCACGAAAGAAACCACGCTCTCCATCGTCAATTCGGTCTTCGAGAGAAGGGATGACCTGGTTCAGCGACTGACCAGAGATCACCGCTGCCACGGCTAAGGTCGCAGCATGGCGCGGGTTGATGGCACTGGCCGAACCGCGCCCGTAGAGATTCTGCATAATCAGAGCTCAGAGGAAAGTACGTAAAATGGCTGAAACAGATTGGGCTGACCGTTGATGATATCCGCTACCGCCATCGGCTTTTTACCCGCCAGTTGCAGCTTCGTCAGCCTCAACACACCTTCTTTGCAGGCGACTTCAATCCCTTCCGCAGAGACATTAGCAATCGTACCCGGAGCCAACTGTGTGGCCTTTTCAATGCACTGCGCAGCGTGAACACGAATACGCTCATCACCCAGCAGAGTGAATGCCATGGGAAATGGGTTAAAGGCACGTACCCGATCGGCTAGTTCATCAGCCGACGTATCCCAGTCAATCAGGGCTTCCTGTTTGGTCAGCTTGTGCGCATAGCAAGCTGCAGAGTCGTTTTGCGACTCGGGATTCAGTGTGCCCGCCTCAACGCTGGCGAGGGTTTTGATCAAGGCGTCCGGGCCGAGTGCGGCCAGACGATCATGAAGGGTGCCACCGGTATCATCAAGGTTAATGCCCGTCGTTACTTTGCTGAGCATATCGCCCGTATCCAACCCCACATCCATTTGCATGATGGTGATGCCGGTTACTTTGTCGCCGGCTTCGATGCAACGCTGAATCGGCGCTGCACCACGCCAACGGGGCAATAACGAGGCGTGAACATTCAGACAGCCAAACTTCGGGGCTTCGAGAACGTTCAACGGCAATAACAGACCGTACGCAACCACGACCATCACATCGGCGTTAAGTGCTCTGAGCTGATCGACGTCAGCCTCTTCTTTAAAATTAAGAGGCTGAAACACCGGAATGTCATGTTCCAATGCGACCTGTTTCACCGGACTTGGCTGCAGTTTCTTACCACGACCAGCAGGCCTGTCTGGCTGACTGTAAACACCAACAATCTCGTGTTCAGTGTCAAGTAAGGCGCTCAGGTGAACGGCAGCGAATTCCGGCGTACCGGCAAACACAATGCGTAAGGACATAAATCAGCGTTTTCCCTGACGAGCTTCGAGCTTGTGCTTTTTATCCAGCTTGGACTTGATACGGTTGCGCTTGATCGGTGAAATGTAATCCACCATCAGCTTACCCTCGAGGTGGTCTACCTCATGCTGAATACAGACTGCCAGCAAACCACGGCATTCCAGTTCAAAGGGGTCGCCATTGCGATCCAACGCTTTCACCAGACAGTGCTCGACCCGGGTAACGTCTTCATAGAAGCCCGGTACAGAAAGACAGCCTTCCTGCATGGTTTCCATTTCCCCTTCGAGTACAGTGATCTCGGGGTTAATGAAGACCAGTGCTTCGCTCTTATCTTCAGACACATCGATGGTGATGATGCGCTCGTGAATATTTACCTGTGTCGCCGCCAGACCGATCCCTGGCGCGTCGTACATGGTGTCGAACATATCGTCGACGATTTTCTGCACCCGTGCGTCCACCTCTTTAACAGGTTGTGCAACGGTTCGCAGACGTGGGTCCGGAAATTCCAGAATATCTAGTATGGCCATGAGAAATGCGGTACTTATGGAACTTTGTAGTCGTGACTTGCTAATATGACCGCGTGGCTGTCATATTCAACGTCACCCTGAACGCTAATAATAAAGGGAATACAGGATGAGCAAAACCATCAAACGACTTATCGTGACAGGTTTGATGTGCCTTTCAGTCGGTGCGAGTGCGCTGGAACTCAGAGCTGACGCCCCTGAGCGCTACACGGTACAAAAGGGTGACACCCTCTGGGACATCGCGGAACGCTTCACCGGTAATGCATGGGAATGGCCTGAAATCTGGTATGCGAACGACCAGATCAGCAATCCTCACCTTATTTACCCAGGCGACATGATCGGCCTTATCGACGTAGATGGCCAGAAAAAGCTAACCGTAATGGAGCGTGGCCAAGCTTCACGCACCGTCAAACTGCGTCCTGGCGACGTAAAAATGTCTCCTTCTGCCCGCGTTCAGCCTATCGAAGCGGCAATCGCCGCCATCCCAATGGACGCAATTCAGGGGTTCCTGCGCAATCACCGCATTGTTGAGCCAGAAGAATTAGCCAATGCTCCTTACATCGTCAGTGGCGCCGATGGTCGTGTACTGATGGGCGCAGGCACGAAAGTCTACGCTCGTGGCAAAGTGGAAGGCCCAATGGCCTCCGCCTATGGCATTTTCCGCAAAGGCGACGTCTTTGTTGATCCCGTTACTGAAGAAGTTCTGGGTCTGGAAGCCACCGATATTGGTAAGGCATCCGTTGAAACATTTGAGGGTGACGTCATCACTCTGATGTTGGAGAAAACCAACCAGCAGGTTGCCATTCGTGACCGCCTTCTGGAAACCGAAGACCGCGAACTCAAATCCAGCTTCATTCCTAAAGCACCGGGTCAGCGTATTGCGGGCGAAATTCTGGCGGTAACCAACGGCGTCTCCCATGTTGGTCAGTTTGACGTGGTCGCCCTGAATCGCGGTGAACGCGATGGGATGGAAAGCGGACACGTTATGCTGATCAAAAAAGCCGGCGAAGTTGTCTACGATCCAGTTGAAAAAGAAAAGATTCGTCTCCCAGCAGAAGATGCGGGCAGCATGATGGTTTTCCGCGTGTACGAGAAGATGTCTTACGCATTGGTAATGCGCGCCGCGCGTCCTCTCAAGGTTGGCGACTACTTCGAATCACCTAAAATCTGATGCTATAGCCGTTAGCCAGCCTGAATGGTTGGCTTATCAGGCTACTTAAATAGCCATCTGAACCGACAAGGAGGTCACCAGTCCATGGATGGACAAGACACCTTATCCCCACCCGTCTGCTCTGACACCGTTCTACTGTCGTGGTGGCGGCTACGCCGCGTTAAGGGCCTGGGCAATATTACGCTCAACGAAGTCCGTCACGCTCTCGCTTCCCCACATGACCTACCAGACTGCACCCGCAACGATTTAATTGGCCTCGGCTTACCGCCGGACGCGGTCGATGCCTGGTTGCATGATCCATCTTTAAGCAGTGGGTTCGATCAACTCACACAATGGTGCAGTGTTCCCGGTCAGGGCGTGTTGCTCGCGGGGACAGGCGCCTATCCCGAGCCGCTGAGCGCTTTGCGTGATGCCCCCATTTTTCTCTGGTATCGCGGTAACCTCAATGCGCTAAACCAACAAGGTATCGCCATGGTTGGCAGCCGTGGAGCCACTCCGGGGGCGATTGAATGGACCCAGGATAACGCCGCTGCATTAGCCGGGTCAGGCATCACTGTGGTCAGTGGACTGGCGTTGGGAATTGATGGCGCAGCGCATCTTGGCGCAGTTCAGGATGGTGGAGCCACCATCGCCGTTATGGGAACCGGCCCCGATATCATCTATCCTGCGAAACATCGCGCACTGGCAGGCAACATTATTCATAACGGTCTGTTATTGAGTGAATTCCCACCGGGCACCCGAGCTCAGGCACGCCACTTTCCTTCGCGTAACCGTATTATCAGTGGCTTAAGTTGTGCAACGGTGGTTGTTGAAGCAGGTATCAAAAGTGGCACCATGATCACTGCCCGCCTTGCCGCCGATCAGGGGCGGGATGTCTTAGCCGTTCCCGGCGCATTGGCAAATCCGTTAAGCGCGGGCCCCCACCAGCTGATCCGCGAGGGTGCCATGCTGGTTGAAAATGCGGATCAGATACTCGATACCATTATGCCGCTGGGTCAGCCGTCGTTACCGGGCATGCGCCCCAGTTATCAAGGGTCCGCTTATGGCAATCTTAGTTCTGGCAATCTGACTTCTGACAACCTTAGCCCGAGCGCAGCAGCCCTTAAACCGCAGGCGACGAATACACAGAGCTCGAATACACAGGGCCCTAATAAACAGAGCCCAGCCTCATCCGCTCCCGAAGAGGTACCCGATCTACTCAACCACATAGACTTTAACCCCACGCCTATCGACATCATTGCATTGCGCAGCACCCGCACGATTCCAGAGCTGATGGGCGAACTCCTGCAACTGGAATTGGATGGCTGGCTCCAGCAGGCACCCGGAGGCTACTGCCGCCAACGCTAAGCCTGTGTCACACACAGGAAGACGTCGTCATGCCGAATGGTAAAGGCGCGAGCCTGATCTACACTTTAGGCATTGCTGTTGAACTGGCCGGGAGCCGCCAATCATGAACCACTCTGCTGTCGCTGCAACGCCAGATGTTGCGGGAAGTTACCTCACCTTTCACTTACCCCGCGCGAAGTACGCTCTGCCAGTCGACGCCATTCAATACATCACGACTCTCGACGCCATTGATCCACACGATGTACCGAGTGGCAACAGAGGCATACGCAGGATGTTCACCTACGAGCGTAGTCAGATTCCGTTGTTTAACTTCAGTGCATTAATCGGGGCAGGCTCCCAGCAGGACGAATGCCAACAACTGATCGATATGCTGGGCCAACGTCGTCAGGACCATATCGACTGGATTGAAGCCCTCGAGCACAGCCTGGTGACGGGTGATGAATTTAAAAAAGCGACCAACCCACACCTTTGCGCATTCGGACTTTGGTACGACAAGTACAAAGCCTACGACGAAGAGCTGCACGCCATCATGGTCCAGTTCGACGAGCCGCATAAGCGTATCCATTCACTGGCCGAAACCCTGCTGAAAATGTCGGCGGATGAAGACAAGAAAGAGGAAGCCATCCGTATCCTTAATAACGAGCGGCACTCTACCCTCAAGCTTCTTCTGCGCCTTTTTGGGCAAGCACGTTCACGTCTGGAAGAAATGCTGAAGCCGGTTGTTGTGATCTTACGTGCAGGCAAGCGCACCTACGGCATCGAACTGGATTCCATTGACCAGATTATGGAGTTCGATCAACGACACTGGCTGGCGGACCACGCCGATTCTCAAGCCGTTGATCACGCCTGTTACGATGGTTTTCTGCAGAAAGATGAAGGCGAGCTGTTTATCCGGCTTGATCCGTCACAGCTCACGCGCTGATCTGCGGCAATATCATCTGCCGCTTTGGCTCAGGTTGCAGGCAAGCGAATTTCAAAGCAGGCTCCACTGAGCTCGTCACTGGCACCAAGAGATACCTTTCCGCCATGACGCTCGACAATGCTGTATACCGTCGACAATCCCAGACCGGTACCCTGCCCAACGGGCTTGGTTGTGAAAAATGGATCAAATATCTTGGTCCGGAGATCCTCTGGGATTCCCGGCCCGGAATCGCAGAGTCTGACGACCCAATCGTTCCCATCAGCGTAAATCTCGGTGCTCAGTATTCCGCGCTCGCCCATCGCGTGAATACTGTTCTGAATCAGGTTGATAAAAACCTGTCCGATCATACCGGCATTACCGTCGAGAACGGCTTTTGCTGGCAGACGTTCCTGTAATTCAACTCGTCCTTCGATCTGGTGACGCAATATTCCGACGCTGTCCTGATAACAGGCAACCAGATCAAACTGGCCACTTTCAAGCTGATCTTTATGAGCAAAGTTCTTGAGATTTTTTACGATTTCACAGACGCGACTGAGGCCATTGCGTGAGTCCGCGACCAGCGAAAACACATCTTCCAAAACGAATTCGAGATCGATGGATCGTTCGCGATCCTGAATCGTAGTTCTTAGCTGGTGACGTAACTGCTCGTCTCCCGCATCAAGCGTCTGGGCAAACTGATCGTGCAGACGGATCAATTCGCTCATGCCCGATATGTATTCATCCAGCGGCTCGAAGTTACTGAGCACATAGGACACAGGATTGTTAATCTCGTGAGCGATCCCTGCAGCTAATTGACCGAGGGAAGAGAGTTTTTCTGCATGGAATAACTGCTCCTGCGTGCTGTACAACTGCTTCAGTGTGTCCTGCAGCCGGTCGTACTGGACCTTCAGACTCTGCTCACTTTGGCGTCGTTCAGCCAGGACACGTAACTGATCTGCCGTCTTTTCGAGGAGATTGACTGTCCCAACATCCAGATCCGCAAGTTGATCTGGTGTCAGCAATAACAACAGATAACCACGCACCTCATCGTAACAGCGAAATGGAATCAGGATACTGCCACTGACCGTACACTCGAGGACCGATGACGCTTCAACGTGCACCGGTAGCGCGGCATCGAGCTGAACGCGAATAGGCTGCTGCCCCAGCTCCAGGCCAGCAAATTGAGCATCAATGACCTGATGCCAGTCGTCGCCCTGGAGACTGGCAGGGCTTGCGCCCATGAGTGCATGGCTGGGGTCGAGCAACAACCCTCGGGCACTGAGAAGTGAAGAGAGTAACTCGGACACTTCTCTGAGATGCTTCATATCCAGCGAGTCTTCGCGCCCCGTTCGGGCCAGCCAGGTCAGCAAAGCCAGCTCTGATTCGCGGCGACGCTTTTGCCCACCGATCGCCTCATAAGCCTCGTTTTCACACAAAAGAAGATTACGCACCAGCGTATCCGACCATTCCTGCAAGGTTTGCAGTCGGTGGATGTGCCAGGTGTGCAGGTGCTCGGTAAAGACCTCGATACAGGTTTCTTCTGCAAAGCAGATTATACGTAGCTGAGTGTTCTGCAACCGCTCCCGGATTAAGCTGACAAGCTCACAAATCCACTCCTGATTGTCACTCGTCGCAACGATCACCAGCACCGCAAGATCCGGGTGTTTCTTAAACCATTTCTGCGACGGCTTACCCGGCCCAAGAGGCTCCGGCGTCAGTAAATGTGTGCGCAGCTCACTTTGCATATCAAGTGGAGCCTGCCCCATCAAAGCCCACTCGGGCATGGCAACCGGTGTTTCTGACATAGCGATACCAGCTCGTAATTAGCGTCTACACTCAGAGTAGTAAAACAATGGCCCGATACCACCAAGACGATGTAAACGTTATCCGAAACCATGGAGACCACTATGCTGATCCGCTTGACCTACTTAAGCCGAGCAACACGCGATATGAGCCTGCAGGACATCCAGGATATCCTGACGGTGGCGCGCGATAACAACCAGAGTATCGATATCTGCGGCATGCTTTGCTACGACCAGCGCTATTTCCTGCAGACCCTCGAGGGCGAACGCGAGGAGGTCAATGAACTCTTCCTCGATATCGCCGACGATCCACGCCACAACGACGTGGTTATCGTGTCCTACGAGTATATTGGCGCCACAACCTTCGGAGCCTGGGACATGGGCTTTGCACCCGCTTCGGATGAGTTCTACGCACTGCTCAGTGAAGTGGGCCAGAACACTTTCGATCCACGGGAATTCAGTCCAGAGCAAGCTTTGTCTTTCCTGTCTAAACTGTCAAAACAATAATCTTCGATTCAAAGCTTGCGCCAACGCAAGGACGCCAACTTGCCGCCACAGCGGGCTTGGGGTAGGGTTCCGCTGTTATTTTGACTCTGATAAGCGAGATCAGTTGTGAACTCCTGGCATCTACATCAGGCACTGCGTTGTATCCGATCTGGTGGCGTACTCGCCTACCCAACCGAAGCGGTTTGGGGGTTGGGCTGCGCCCCGGATAACCGTGAGGCCGTCCATCAAATTCTCGATCTGAAATCACGTCCGGAAGACAAAGGCCTGGTACTGGTAGGCTCCTCACTGGCGCAGTTCCAGCATTGGATCAAACCACTCTCCCCAGAAAATGAGAGTAAAGTCATGGCAACCTGGCCCGGTCCCATCACTTGGGTACTGCCCTGCTACGACGATGTACCAGTCTGGCTAAGAGGTAAACACAACAGCCTCGCCATCCGCATCAGCGACCATCCTGTCGTTAAAGCTTTGTGCGACGAGGTTGGACCTCTGGTATCCACATCAGCAAACCCAGCGGGCAAAGAACCTGCACGTACGCTTCTCAAAGTCAGGCAGTACTTTCCCGGCGGTATCAATTGCCTTCTTCCGGGTCGATTGGGCGGGCGTAAACAGCCATCAGAAATACGAACTCTCGACGGACAGCAGTTACGCTGAATTAAGCATATGACCATCAAAGAAGACGATATCCAGTCAGTAAAAAGCGCTCTACTGGCGCTGCAGGACAAAATCTGCAACGCGCTCGAAGCAGCAGATGGTAAGGCTAAATTTGTTGAAGATGTCTGGAATCGGGAAGACGCAGGCAACAACCCTATGGCCCTTACCGGCGGCGGCAGGACACGGGTCATAACAGGTGGCACCATAGAGAAAGGCGGCGTAAATTTCTCACATGTGAAAGGCGCAAAACTGCCGGCTTCTGCCACGGCCAACCGTCCCGAACTTGAAGGCCGTAGCTTTCAGGCAATGGGGGTTTCTCTGGTGATTCACCCCGAGAATCCATATATCCCAACCTCCCACGCCAATGTTCGCTTCTTTGTTGCAGAGAAAGACGGCGAAGATCCGGTCTGGTGGTTCGGCGGCGGCTTCGACCTGACCCCCTTCTATCCCTTCGAAGAAGATGTCGTACATTGGCATCAGGTGTCTAAAGACCTGTGTGTCCCGTTCGGCGAAGATGTGTACCCCAAATACAAGAAGTGGTGCGATGACTATTTTTTCCTCAAGCACCGCAACGAAACCCGCGGTGTAGGCGGTTTGTTCTTCGATGATCTGACAAGCTGGGATGGCAAAGTGGATTTTCGGCGCAGTTTTGACTTCATGAAAGCCGTAGGAAATGGCTATATTGAAGCAGTTGTCCCTATCATCGAACGTCGCAAAGGGACACCCTGGGGTGAGCGTGAGAAGAAATTTCAGTGCTACCGACGGGGACGTTATGTTGAGTTTAATCTCGTCTTTGACCGCGGCACTATTTTCGGCCTGCAAACCGGTGGTCGCACTGAAAGCATCCTGATGTCGATGCCGCCCGTTGCACACTGGGACTACGACTGGCAGCCAGAACCGGGTAGCCCGGAAGAACGTTTATATACAGATTTTCTGCCACACCGGGACTGGGTTTAGTCACGGCTGCAGTAAGGAGACACTATGACCGACCTTTATGCAGTTGTCGGCAATCCAATTGCACACAGCAAATCGCCTGATATTCACAATGCTTTCGCTGAGCAAACCGGCGAAAACCTGTTCTATAAAACATTACTGGCACCACTGGATGATTTCGAAGGTGAAGTTGCACGTTTTCTCGAACACGGTGGCAGCGGGCTGAATGTCACGGTTCCATTCAAAGAGAGTGCATTCCGTTTGGCGGACTCTCTGACGGCACGCGCCCAGCGCGCTCAAGCCGTGAATACACTGAAAAAGATGCCAGACGGAACACTGCAAGCCGACAATACCGACGGTGCGGGGCTGGTTCGGGACCTGACTGTTAACCACTCGGTAAATCTCACGGGTAAACGCATACTGTTGCTGGGAGCCGGAGGGGCCGTACGTGGCGTACTGCAGCCGCTACTGGAACAAGATCCAGCAGGTATCGTCATCGCCAACCGTACGGTAAGCAAAGCCGAAACACTGGCTAAGGACTTCGCCGATTTAGGGCGTGTTAGTGCCAGTGGCTTCGCGGAAGTCGAAGGAAGCTTCGACCTGATCATTAACGGCACGTCAGCAAGTCTTGCTGGTGAACTTCCTCCCATCCCGGTGTCGGTTGTCCATCAAAACACCACCACCTACGACATGATGTACGGTAACCAGAAAACCGTTTTTAATCTGTGGGCTGAAGAGCAAGGTGCTCAGAAAACCATCGATGGACTTGGCATGCTGGTCGAGCAAGCTGCAGAGGCCTTCTATGTATGGCGCGGTGTCCGGCCACAAACCGCACGAGTAATGCAGTCACTGAGAAACGAACGTCGTCGCTGAAACCCACGACGACGTACCTGGAGAAAAATATGAAGTTACCATTCGCCCCTCTCGTCGTGAGTCTGTTTCTCGCTGGCTGCGACACCTATCCGGACATCGCTGATGACAGCAGTAACCGTCCGGACCCATCAGAAGCAAGCAACGATACTTTTTTTGGGGCAGAAGACCTGAATGAAAGTAACACGGCCATCGGTACACTTACTGGCGATGACGCTATTGATCACTACAAATTCAATGTCGGCGGCAACTTCAACGGTCCACTAATCGTTCAACTGAGCGGCGTAACAGGCGACGCGGATATAGAGCTGTACGATTACAATCTCAATCTGGTGAGCTGGTCGCGAACTCAAGATAGCAGCGAAGAAGAAATTACGGTCTGGCACGATGCTGCTTTTAATAGTGACTCGTATGACGTAGGCCTTTATTTTGTTCGTGTTTATTCTGACCATGCAGATCTGATCAGTGATTACACCTTGCAGTATGATTTCGATAAGGGGAATGCCGAATGAAATTTAAACCGCTCCTCTTATCCAGCGCTCTTGTCGCATCCGCAGGGTATGTCCACGCGTACGAAGATTATCGAGGCATGAAGTTCACCTCTTACACGTTTAAGCAAAGCTCGTGGACAGAAGAACAATATGTAGGTGACCTGAAGGACGTCGTCAATTTCGATGACGCTATTGCTCATGTATTCGAATTCCGCTCCCCGCAGAATAAAGACTTCAGTATTGATGTATCTGCTGCCATTCGCTCGACCGAAGACGGCGATACCGAGTTGGAATCTATTCTGGGTGCAATCGAAGCAGGCGGAGTCTTTTTCCGTATTGAGTCGAGCAGTGCAGCAGGTTATATCGCCCCCTCTGAAGGCGGACAGTTCAACAACAAGTACGTGGTCGGTGAGCGTGGTTTCACGGCTAAATACCAACAGATAAATATTGGTAAGTCGATTGATAGCTGGCCATCAGCGCGCTGGGGACTGCGCCAGCGAGAGCACATCAACGGTCGCATCTTCGGCATTCACTACGTAGAGCTTGTCCGAGCACTTATCGTAAGACACGATTTCAGCCGACGCGGTATCAA
>PDUK01000131.1 GCA_006212115.1 Thalassolituus sp.
GCACAGCAAAGTCTCCTTTCTGCTTACGAATTTCATGCTCATGAAGTATGACCAGATCATGGCCAAAAAAGTCGAACTTCAGTTCCTGAAGGGCCGGCACCACCTTACGGCTGTAATGTCCCTTATAGAACACACAGAATGCGAGCACGAATACCGGGTATTCCGGGTTAATACTTTGCAAACTGTGATCACCACTTTCATCTACGTAGACGATAAAGTCACTGAACCTATCAGGCAGCTCAACTCCTGGAACAGGTAAATTCAGTTCTCGCTGTTTGGACATCCCAACTCATCCTTTAGACTATTATTCTGGCGGCTTCTCCCCGTAACCGTACCAGAAGCCAGCGCAACTAAAATCCGAGATTACCAGAAACAACAGTATAAAAAGCGATCGACCGTTACCCACACAATTATCACTATAGGGTCTTACCACGAAGGACCAAAGCTATCGTGTTGAACCCAAGGGTATCGGAGATGCGGCGCGACATGAGCATTGGATATTGACTTGCTAAGACGGCTAACAAAGACCGGGAAATATTCTAACTGAATAGAGCAGTGAGCACGTCAAGCTTCAATGCTTTTGAGAACCGCCAACCAACGCTCCACCTGCTCGTCGGCCTTTTCTAAAAGATACTCTTCATCACCGTCAAACATGGCTGCCTCCCACTCGGGTGTGGTGAACTGGCGTTCGAAGTCTTCTATGGGATGGTCGCGTTCGCGGTCGTCGTAGAAGCGGGTGACGTAGGCGGTTTTTGTAGCGGCCTCAGGCGCTGTGCGATCAAACTGCATCACTTGCCAGTTAATTTCGCCGCCGGCGCTGATGCAGATCACCGTGGTGCCTGTCATCGCTTTAAGGCGTTCTGGCCAGTCGGTAGGGATATCATCGTCTTCACCGCCATCGCATACCCAGCGCAGGCCGGTGTTGCCGACGGTTTTTAAGGTTAAGGGAAACACGCAGTCATCGACGGCTTCGAAGATGGCGTCCTCTTCATCAGAGCACTCATCAAGGCAATCGTCGCCCCATTCCGGGCGGGTATCTTTCGCCAGATAAAGAGCAGCGCGGTCGCGCTCGGCGCGGCTGTTAAATTCAGCGTGAAACAGCACCAGGCAGTAGTCGATGACTGACATCCTCAGACAGAGACCTTACCGTCACGTACATCCGCCCAGATTTTACGCAGCCACTGAGGCGTGCCTTCGTCTTCGAGGATCTCTATCATCAAACGATTCGCCTTAATATTGTTCGGGTGATACAGATCTTCGGCATCCTCCCGAAGGACGTTTTTAACATCCTGACAACTGAATGTTGCGCTTAACTCCAACTCCTCGTCAGTAAGCAAATCATACGAAAACGTCGATACCAGCAGGCCATGCAGCCATTGGTATGGAACAAACCCACAGGGGTTTGATTTATTGGGCGTCAGTTTCGACATATAGAAAAATATCTGACGGAACGTCTCTTGTGGGCTTTTCCAGGGGATTTTGCGGTATTCGTCCCGGCCTAGTGTGATCATGTCATCCGTATAGACATCGCTCTGTACAAAATAGGGCAGCATGCGCTGCTCCAGGCCACCAAAAATACCGAATGCCAATGACTCCTCAGACTGACCGATGTAGGTGTTGTATTTGATAAACATGTCGCGGCTAAAATTGTAATTACAACCGTACTTGACGCAACGATCCCAGATATTCGCCCAGGCCTCTTCACTCTGATCTGAGCACAAGAGTAAAGTCAGCCATAACCCCCCTTCCCATTGATGTGGGTGGTACTCAGCCGATATTTCTGAATACGCCCATTTAGAATACTCAGCGTCGAAATTGGGTGATTCCAAAAGATAGTATTCTTTCTTAATCTCTGGAATTGATAACTTTAAAGAGGACGATCGACACTCCTCAATGATATTTTTTATAAACTTCCACTGTTTCTTGCGGATTTTCTGCCAGTCTTTGACATGATTTCCCGGAAATACGGGTTCGATTTTTTCGTACTCAAATTTCATTGATTCAGTCTACCGTCACATCATCTGGCAGTAAGTTCTCTACCAGTTCTTTGATTTTATCCTGCATTTTGGCCTTTTCTTCTGGCGTATAGCTGCCCATATCAAACAGACGTTCTACCAATGCACTGCCACTGTCCTGGAATAGTGTTTTCATATTAAACAGGTCGATGACTTTTCCCGCCTGGTCCTCGGACTTCAGGATTGTGTAACTCTGAGTATCTTTCAGGCCCAAGGATGCATTGATGCCTTTTTTGATCCCGGTAGGTGCGCGACTCAACCACTTGCGGATCAGTTTGATCTGCGCGGCACTTAACCCACCCACCGTTTCTTGCGAATAATTCTGAAACAGCCATTTGATCTCACCAGCCGCCTTTGTTGCGTCACGAATATCTGGATTAGTAATTCGTGCATTATCTGTCACCAGAATCCGATCAGCCGTGTACTGCTTGTGGTTACTTGCATCGCCACCTTTATCTGACTTCATGTTCCACAGGTTAAAGCGGGATTTCAACGTTTCCTGACTGATGTCTTTCAGGTTGCTACGGGAAGTCCCCTGTCGTCCCTTATATGACTTCACTTCAAGGAACAGTGGTTTGTCGCCACCGTTGTCCAGTACAAAGTCGATCTTACGGTTAAAGTCACCTTTCAAACTGCGATCTCTCGGATCACGCTCTATCACCGTATCACTGGTCTGATACTGCTGCAGGAAGACCCGCTGGGTATCCTCAATGGCAACAATTTTACCGTAAGTATCGACGCCAACCTGATCCATCGCATGCAGAAGGGCCGCCATTGTTAACTGGAACTGATAACCGGCCACCCGGGCGTTATCGTATCCGAGCAGTAACGGTGAGCCTAGCGCCTTGCCGTAGAGTACGCGGATTTCTCTAATTAAATCGTCATCGCTCCCCGCCTTCCAGCACCCCGCCTCTTCACAGTTAATATTGCTTTCCAGGTAGGCGATGGCCGCTAATTGCAAGAATACCGGCGTTCTCGCAGTTACCTTGCGGCCCTTCTCATCTTTCCCACTCAGCAGGTTCTTAAAGTGACGAATACCACCATGCAGCACCAGAGTCATACCGGCCTTGAGTGTTTTAGGGTCGGTCAGTGCCTGTCGGATCGTCGTATTGCGACTGCCTTCTTTGATGATGACTTTCATACTGGTTGTGATACTGCGCGCTGCGGTACCGGCATCGATATCGCCATTGGCAAAGCTTTTCATCACTTCTTTGATGCGTTTTCCTGCGGTCGAGCCACTAACACGCTTTGGCTTACCTGCCGCATACGCCTGAGGTACCAGCATGCCTAACGGCAGGGCGCTGCTGTCGAGGCTGGCCAGCTCAAGGTCAAGCTGCGGTTGGGTATCCCCTTCCCAGCCGTCGTCTGGCAGGTTGAAGTAATCGAACCAGACCTGCAGGTCTTCAGAGCTGTTGATGGCGTCAATGATAATAGGGATCGCCTCACGCGCCTCTTCATCGGCGGCAATTTCACCCACGATCATTAAGAACGGCAGAAGAGTGAGTATGGGGTCGGTGCTTCTGGATTTGGCGACTTTTTCGATGATGTTGCCAAAGAATGGGCCGAGTATTTTAGCCAGTTTTTGGGTGGCAGGATTGGAGATCAGTTTGGCCAGTGGGTCAAATGCTAATTTTAATGGTCCACGTAAAGGCCCGGAGAACACCAGGGCAACGTCGAGACCGGCGATGATCAATGCCACCGGCTCAAACTCTTCGGTGCCGATTCTGCCGATCTGTTCGGTGATGACCATAATGGAGCTGACCGGAATGATGAAATCGAGGGCATCCAGCCAGCCAAACGCCTGCGCTTGCAGCATCACACTGCTGAATGGCAGGTTACGCGGTGCCCACGGGTCGGTGATGTTGTAATCCGGGGTGCTGTTGAACGCGAGCGGCGACCCGGCAAGGCCGATGTTGGCTGCGGCGCCAGCGACTTGTTTAAAGGCGTCTTCACTGATGACGGGGATGTGTACGCGTTCGCCGTTCGCGTTGAGGTTGAGGTTCCCGAGGCTGCGCCCCTTAACACGGAACAATCTCCCCTCCCCTGTGCTCTTACCTCACTATGACCGCCACGGTGTTGAGAGCATGCCCAATCAGGAACGTCATCAGA
>PDUK01000132.1 GCA_006212115.1 Thalassolituus sp.
CGTGTAGCCATTCCGCAGGCAGTACAGGCTTAATGATGTGCTCAAGAACTTGCTCGCGCAGATCTTCAAGGCTGATGCTTGGATCGTGCTGGGTAGACAGAACCACGGCATCAATCTTAGGTGAATCGCCTTCCCAGTTAATGGTTACCTGAGATTTTGCATCCGGACGCAGCCATGGCAGGGTGCCGTTACGACGCAGTTCAGACTGACGCTGACACAGCAGGTGTGCGTAGTACACAGGTGCTGGCATCAGGTTAGGTGTCTCGTTGGTGGCGTAGCCGAACATCAGACCCTGGTCACCGGCGCCCTGATCTTCAGGCTTGGCACGGTCAACGCCCTGGTTGATATCAACAGACTGCTTACCGATGCCGTTCAGAACCGCACAGGTTGCACCGTCGAAGCCCACGTCGGAGCTGTTGTAGCCAATGCCGGTAATCACATCACGAACGATGTCTTCCAGGTCAACGTAGCAGGAAGTGGTCACTTCACCCGCTACCACGGCCATACCGGTTTTCACCAGGGTTTCTACCGCAACACGTGCGTATGGGTCGCGAGCGATGATCGCGTCCAGTACGGCATCAGAAATCTGGTCTGCAACTTTGTCCGGGTGGCCTTCGGACACAGACTCAGAGGTGAAAATGGAATATTCGCTCATGTTAAGCCCTCAATTCAGTGGTTAACGCGCTTTGTCATGCAGAGGGGGCGCGATGAAATAAGCGGAACTGAATCTGAAATCCGTTCCTTAAACCAAGATACTGACTTTGCCCTTCCGTCAGGCCGGCTTCGCGGGCCCAGCTGGTCAGGTCGTCAGGATCAAATCCCAGCCAGAGATCACCACAGGATGTTCTGGCCCAGCTCTGTTCGTGACGGCACAGGTCCGTCACCAGAAACGTACCGCCATCTTTCAGTAAGGCAGCGACATCGTTAAAAATCGTACGTGGTGCCGGTACGTGGTGCAGCACCATATTCGCTACGGCAAAATCCACCGCTCGCGGTTTTTGTGTCAGCAGCAACTGAGTATCACCCAGCAGGCACTGCACGTTGTCCAGCTGCTGCTGGCTGACCGTCATGGCCGCCTGCTCCAGCATCTGCGGCGAAATATCCAGCGCAGTTACTGCAGTAAAACGCTGCGCCAGCAGGGGTAAGAATGCTCCCTCGCCAGGACCAACTTCCAAAGCGTAGTCGCTGGCGCCACGGTAGCCAGCGAGAATGCCGGTCAGTGTCTCGCCATACTGATCCCACGAGGCAATCAGGTCCTGCTGTTCTTTAAAGGCATCTGCATTGCGGGCAAAAAAGCCGGCACAGGCCTGAGCCCGTTCCTGCAGCACTGCCGTCAGCCCTTGCTGATATTCCGCGTGGTCCAGAGCATCGCTGGCATCAATGGCAGCGAACATGGCCTGCAGCCACAGATTCCAGCTGTCGTGACCACTGATCAACGGCCGGCGGTAAAAAATACTGTTGCCTTCGCGTTGGGTGCTGACCAACTCAGCCTGTGACAGCACTTTCAGGTGATGGCTCATGCCCGACTGTTTAATACCGAACACCTGGCATAGCTCCAGCACACCAAAGGACCCTTGCCCCAGCAGCTGCAGAATAGCCAGACGCAGACCATCACCGGCAGCTTTGCTGGCGCGGGCTAAGCGTTCGTGGTTAACAGTTGGAATCACGCTATCAGACATGGCGTGCAGTTTAGGGTGAAATTCAACCTATATCAAATTTTTTTGATATAGGTTTTGCGTCTAGTTTCTCTATCGGGATCGGCCGATTGATTTTCTATAGCTATGATTAATTGATGTCAGTGAAATATGCAATTTCATCTATGACTACCATCGGCCTAATCTGAGTTCGTTCCAAGACAACAACCTCAGGAGAGGCAGCATGAAAACAGTAAAAGCTATTACCGCACGTATTACCGGCCAGCGCGATAAGCAGCAGTGCGCTGTGTATAACTACGCCGACAACTACTACGGCGATCAGGTACGGGTGATCAGCAACGCGGGAAAGTAACGCATGACTGATTATCTGCTGCGCAGCCGCTGATGATCGGGTGGGTCATCAGCGGCTTTTGGTATTGTGTATTTCACACAAGATGACATGCAGTGGTTGACGCTTGTGGTAGCATGCTGCGCAAACTGCTCGACGTCCCCGGAATGCTCTCATGACTGTGAAAAGTGAACGCTTAAACAACTGGCTGGAAAACCCATTACTATGGAGCTTCTTGCTGCTTCTTTATCCGCTGCTTAATGAGGTTATCTTTTCCGATTTTGTTCGCGAGGGGGAGTATAACTCTCGTATTGGTTGGTCCCTGATTGTTGCCCTGCTGATTACGTTAGTCGATAAACGTTGGTTTACGGCCCTGGTTTTACTGCCATTTGCTGTAGGCGGTACGGCGGATGTTGGTTACGCCTATTCTTTCGGGGGCGTCTTCACTACCGCTACCATGGAAGCTGTTGCTAACACCGACAGTTATGAAGTAACGGAATACATCAAGACCTATTCTTCCTGGCAGCAGACCGCTTTACTCACTGTGTTGTGGTCCATCTACGCTCTGGCCATATATTTTGTAAGAGCTCCCGCGGCGGGTCGTTTGCGCAAATCGATATTCGTGCTTGGCACCATTCTGATTCTGGTGGTCGCTTACAGAACAACCGTTATGGGTAAGTTTCACGATACCATTCCGGGTGTGCTGGGAACCCTGCCTTCTTATTACAAGGGCAATATCTCTGTGCAGACAGAAGTTGCTTTACGCAAATCCCTGCTAGAAAAAACTCAGGTAAAAGCGACAACACGGTCTGCCGACCGCCAGCAGACTCACATATTTATTATTGGTGAGTCTGCAACCCGTAATCACATGGGCATGTATGGTTACTCGCGCAATACCACTCCTGAACTGAGTGCTATCCAGAACGAGCTGATTGTTTTCAATAATGTTATCAGTAGTCATGTGCAGACCCAGGCATCGTTGCGTGTCGCACTTACTGCCGCCGCTGCAGATCAGGGCGCTATGTATCGTGAAGCGTTAAGCATCATTGATGTTGCCAATTTAGCCGGGTACAAGTCCTTCTGGATTTCGAACCAGCAGCCACAAAGAGCGACGATTGCGTCGGTTTCTCATCAGGCTGATGTGACACATTACATCAGCAATGACTTTAATGGCGTAGAGGTCCGCCGCTTTGATGAGTACATGCTGAAGTCGATTGCTGAGGCCATCAGTGATCCGGCGCCCCTGAAAGTGATTTTCGTTCATACCATGGGTAGCCATGCCGCCTATGAGAACCGGTATCCGGAAAGCTTCGCGAAATTTGACGATAGCAAGGTGAATGGATACCGGGAGCCTTTGTCTGAAGGTGAGATCGATGCCATTAACGCCTATGACAACTCGATCTTATACACAGATTATTTTGTCAAAGAGGTGATCTCTTTACTTAAGGCGGAATCCAGCGCTGTGGGCGCCAAAGAGGCTACCTTGACCTACTTCTCAGACCATGGTGAAGAGGTGTATCAGACTGCCCGTGTTAAAGGACATACACCCGACAACCTGACTCCGGCGATGATGGAGATCCCATTTTTGGTATGGACATCTGATAGGGAAGGGGAGCAGGCAAGTATCTTGCGGGATAACAGTCACAAGGCATTTATGCTTGATGATCTGTTTCATTATGCACTGGGTGTAATGGCCATAGATTGTGACATCCTGAGTCGCGAGAAGAGCCCTGCTGCGGCTGAATATTCTCCGCCGAAATCCCGCAAAATCTACAAAGTCGTATATGAAGATGCCTTTCAGTCAGAGGTTGAGCTGGGATCTAGTGAGGAAAAGCGCTCTGGAGAAACCTTGTAGCGCTAAGAGGTTATGTTGAGCCGGGCGCCTGACTGACTAATGACGCCCGATCAGCCCCAGCTCCCGCGCCTGAGTTTCCAGTTGTTCGCGGAATTGCGGATGGGCAATGCCAATCAGGGCTTTAGCCCGCTGTGCCAGCGACAGACCTTTTAACTCCACGCAGCCATATTCAGTTACCACAAAGTGGGCATCCATTCTTGTGTCGGTCACGCATCCGCCTGATAGCTCTGGAACGATGCGGCTCAGAGTCCCTTTTCGTGCGGTCGAATGCAGCGCAA
>PDUK01000037.1 GCA_006212115.1 Thalassolituus sp.
GAAGCCAGAAAATGGCGCAAAGGTAAGTTACAAAGAAAAAAACGGGTGGAAGCAGTCTGTTGACGCAATTGAATTTCCCGACGGTTGGAATGAGGCGCTTTTCAAGTTTAAGAATGAGCTGACGTTTAACCTGTATGGTTCTGAAGCATTCAAAGTTGCTTACGATTCAAATGAGCTGAAGGGCTTGTACTTTTCACCAAGTTCGTAATGAGTTCCGTTCCTTTGAGCTCTTTCCTGCCATTCTACAACTTCCTTTTGGACCTTCGACGGCACTGGCCTCGGGCTACTTTAGCAACGTCGTCCGGACTCGATGTGCAGATCTGAATCTAGCGGAGGGAGTGGGGAAGTCTGGGGGAGAAAGTTACTGGTATTCTGCTCTTACGTATTGGTTGCTCCTTGATTGCAGTGTGATCAGGCTCTTTTACAGCCAGCTTATCCAAATCGTCCACTACCGAGCTAGTATTAAGTGCACATTCATAAATGTGGCTTATTATGACTAGTAATAAAATACTGATTTCGTGTTTGTTGTTTTGTGCCTCAGGGGTCTATGCCGACCGTGCCCCCACTGATCATGGCCTATCTTTCGGTGGAGCTATCCAGCTCTCGAGTTACGGAGAGGACAGTTCTGATAGTCTCTCTCCTGTTGCGCTTCGTCTATCGCTTGAAAAGCCCCTGACCGATAACTTGAGTGTTCGCGGTGATTATGCTTTTGGAACAGATTCAGACTCCAGAGATGTACTAAGTGTAGAGTTTAAGGGTTCGTTCGAACAGGCATTCGCGGGCTTTGCTAAAGTTCAGACGGATGATCTTGGCGGCTTCAGGCTATACGGGCTTATCGGTGTAACGAAGGGTGAATTCAGGCAAAAAATTGACGCTATTGGTCTGGATAACACTGATAGCGAATCTGGTATGTCTTACGGCGTAGGTGGTTCTTATTCTTTAGAACCTGGGCTGAGTGTGGTGGGTGAGATCGTCAACTATCTCGAAGGGGATATATATACCTATCGCGTGTTGAATATCGGACTCTCAAAGCGTTTCTAAGCTCCTCAGATAGCATTGTCATTTACGAGGAGCACATCATGTCCAGAGATTTTGGAAGTTACGTGAATCATCCACACAATCTGTGGCACTCAGTTGTTTGGCCAGAATGGATGCCCTAGACGCGAGTTTGTAGTCAAGCTCACAGGGAGATCGAAAAAGATGAGCCCCCGAGCTATGTGGCTTCGTAGATTGTTAAAAGACTAGTACGCGCTGATGGAATCTTCACACCGGGGGAGTAGGTGTAACTCAACCTCTACAGTCGCAGTGGAATGCAATTGGTAAAGCTATGGTAGATGAAAGACACGAGTTTTAGTCATCACATCAGAAAGCTAGTTTTACTGGTATTGATCTGTCTTGGTGATCAAAATATCGTCGTAGTGAATGCCGAAAGGTGAGACTTTGCCGATTAGTGTTATGTTGTCACCAATAGAGATTTTCTCCCAGTTAGCTTTGGTTGGAACGTGGATGTGGTTAGCGAATACGAAGCTAGAATTGACGCCTAGTTCGCCGTCTCTTTGCTTATAATCAGCATATTTATGATTTTTATTGATAACCGTGAAGGTGATTTGCCCGGGGGTAGCGGTTACGAAGTGTAAGAGTGCGGGTAGAAAGAAGCAAAGTAATACATACGGAAGCCCCAAGCTACTTATTAATGCCATTGCGTACGCTTCTAATGGGCGGTGCAATTGAAATACGTTTCTGAATTTTCTTGTTTGTAACCAAATTTCGTCTATGAGAAACAGTAGAACTAAACTTGCTGTACATACTAGGGAGGTTTTTATTAGCACTGGAGCGTAGTTTGAGTGAGGTAGGAAGTTTCCATAATATCCCCACGAGATCAAAGCGATTACGAAGAAAATTATAGCCAAAAATACATAGATTCCAGGCTTTCTACACTGCATCTTTGTTTGCGCTTTCTCTAAATTTTCCATAAATACTGCTGCAGTTCCTTGGTATGAGCCTACACGTGTCTAGGGTGCTCCGTTAACCGTGCGCGATATAGTGAGCCTGTATCGGTTGTACCACTCTAACTCGATGACACAGTTCAGACTAGTGTAAGGGCATGTTAAATCCTGAATTGACAATCAGGTTCTCGTTTCTTCAGAAGTAGAATATCAGTCAAGCGCTTTGTAAGGCATATATTGTCCGAATTTTACTCGGCAACGGTGCAGCACACTCATCATTTACATCATATTCTGATTCTGAATAGACCGTCGTCAAGCATGGCTTAAACATCGGGCTTTAAAAGCGTTCCTGAGCTCCTTACAATGACGGTATCATTTATGAGGAGAATATCATGTCCAGAGGTTTTGAAGTTACGGGGATCATTCACACAATCGGCGAAACTCAGTCGTTTGGCCAGAACGGGTTCACCAAGCGGGAGTTTGTGATTAAGCTGACCGGCGAGGGCGAGAAAGAGGAGTACCCGAACTACGTGGCTCTGGAGTTGATTAAAGACAAGTGTGCCCTGATGGACAGCTATCAGCCAGGTGATGAGATCAAGGTGCAGTTCAATCTCAATGGTCGCCTGTGGAATGCACCGGGCAAGCCAGAGAAGTGCTTCACCAGCTTGCAGGCATGGCGTGTTGAGCGCATGGATGATGCGCCACAGTTTGTGCAGCAACCAGCGCCTTCACAGGCATACAACGACTTTGATGATGATGTCCCATTTTGAGCGAACTGTTTAAGTTGTTAGAGGCGTGATTATCGCGCCTCGTTAAAGATAAAATTGTGTAAAATCCATGGTATCCCTTCTTCAGAATCACCTGTAAAAATGGATTCTTATACATTCTCATTGTTTAACTACAAGTTATAGAAATTTTATATAAAAGGATTTTTATGTATAGCTCTACGTTGTTTGCTTTAACATGTCTTCGAATTCTGATGATGGTGGCTATTGTTGTTATCGTTTCTCCGCTCATTTTCTTTAGTCTTGTTAACATATTTGAATATGTTGTCGTCAGGTTAGTGATAGTATATGAATATCTGCATGATACCCCTATTTTTTATATTGTTTCTACTCCGATGACGGTAGTCATTATGGTTGCAATATGGATTTTCACCAAAAAAGTTACGGAATATAAAATAAAAAATAGTTATCCTGTTATTTCTCTTGATTATATGGACGAAGATAGCAATGTTTCTATCTGTGAGGAAGGTGACATAGAACAGGTACTTAAAGAAGCCTCCTATTTTTCATTGTCTATCGCATTGTTCTCTGTATTACCACTTTTGTACTTTATAACTTCTCCAGTGATTTTCTCATTTGGTGTGGTTTTGTTGATGTTCTTTTTTTTCTTTTGTTTATGGAGAATTTTAGTTAAGTTCAAAGCGCGAAAAATAAGAAGAACTTATTACCCTGATACTCAGATTCTAATTGATCTTGTAATGTCGGGAGCAAATTACTCCTGGGTTGAAGAATATGATGATCAATACAGGCGAATTCCAGAAGGATCACCGGACTTTGAGATTTGTACGTATTTTAGAGAACGCTCCCTGAGTCCTGGTAATACGATATGCCCTGTTGAATTTGACGGGATTGCGCTATGTTTACGTGAAAATTATCAGGGCTCAGCAGAGTTAATGGAGAGAATAGCTGAGCATTCGAAAACGGAGTCGATGGAGAGGATTGGGTGATGAAAAACCTTCTTTATTTCAATAGTAAGCCGCTAGAGTGGATTTTTTGGGGAACTCGCTTATCTATCGATCTCCGTGGTTACAGTGGAGATACGAACTCCGATATCCCAACTAATAATTCTGCTCCAGGGCAGGAAAGTTCAATATTTTATGATACTGGGTATGACGCCTTAACGGAGGGAGAGGTGCCAGTTGGAGAATTGCATGCTGGTACCTCTGAGGAAGTTATCCATAATTATTCGGAGAAATATGACAGTCTGATCGCGGTTCGATCGAGGTTTTACAGAGAGTGGTTGGCAAAGAAGAAAGGTCATGAATATTCGTATCAGGTTAGGGGGTGTATATTTAGAAACTCTCAGTGGGGATCTTTATACGAACCTGATAATCTAAAGAACGCACACTTGCAATTTCTTAGGCTGGATTTTAAAAATCAACATCTTCCGCATCTAGACATACGTGATGGTGAAAGCTCAATCTCGAATAAATGGTTTAGCGCTTTGAACTGGAGAACCAGCACGCTTAGTGGCTATTTATTGCAGGGATATGATGTGCTTGATGGTCAGGGGAAGTGTCAAGAAACATGGATCTTTCCATTAGGCGATCATCATTATTTTGGAATAAGTATTCGTGTTATAACAGGTAGGCTAAGATGCCGGGAGCATGTGAAAGGTCTAGAAAAATTTATAAGAGGTTTTATGGCATCAATGTCTCTAAGACCAAGACAGCCAGCTTTAATGCCAAAGTACACAGGTATTGAGCCCGTGACTTATAATGAAGAAGTTTGTCCTTCTGACCTAGGAATGTCTGGACGCTTAGCGAGAGAGTGGACGAGGTACAACAGTCAGCACGAGGTTAGTAAGTTGATGACGGATATGCCGAGGCTAGAACCCGAAGAGCGATGGAGCGATAGATTTTATATACTTAATAACGTTATATTGATTTTGCTTGCCATTATTCTACCGTTTATTCTGGTGATTCCTGGGTTAAGCGATTTTCGTGAATTGCTTACTGTAATGGAATTGCCCAGCGAGGGTGGGGTCTTATTTCTCGTTTTTCTTCTCTATCATTTCCAAAAAAAGCTAGGGAAATATATTGAGGATAAAAGATCCGGGGGAGTTCCCTGATGTATCTCTTGGCTATGTCAATATAAGGTGATTGTAGGTAAGTTCCTAGGTCGTTTAGCATTAGATGAGTACGGGTTCATTACTGCTTGTCCTCAAATGTTACGGTTTGTCGGAGAAGAACACTACTATGTAATAGTCGGGTGCTTTCAGCGCTACATAATGCAACGGTGTTTGGAGGCATGACCTCCTTACAATGAGAAGGCGCCTTAATACTGGCGCCTTTTTTGTGGATGATAGTTGGCTAACTTGAGTATGAGTGGCCTGATGATGAGTGATGCATTAGGCGAGCGAGGTGACAATGAAAGTCTTAGTAGCAGGTGCAGCAGGCGGAATCGGTTCAGCGATAGTCGAGAAGCTCTTAAAGGATGGTGATCATGTTATTACGATCAGTCGTTCTGGCGAGCCAAGCTCTACGCACTGCGTGGCGGATTTATCCAAACCTGAGTCAGTTGAACAAGTAAAAGCCTTTGTCGGGAAATTTGCGCCGTTGGATGCGGTGATCTGTTGCACCGGCATCCTCCACGGTGGTTGGAATATGCCAGAGAAGTCGTTGTCGCAGCTGTCGATGGATTGGTTGCAACAGAATATGTTGGTGAATGTTCAGACGCATGTGCACCTCGCACAGGCTTTGGCTTCCCATGTTAAGCGCTCGTCTCCCATTAAGTGGGTATCGCTGTCAGCGATGGTGGGTAGTATCGAGGACAATGCGCTGGGCGGCTGGTACAGCTACCGGATGAGCAAGGCGGCACTCAATATGTTTATCCGTAACCTATCGATCGAGTGGGGGCGTAAAGCGCCGGGCTGCGTAGTAGTTGCCCAGCATCCGGGGACAACCGAATCTGCGCTGTCAGAGCCGTTTCAGGCTGGAATAGCCGAAGGCAAACTCTACACTCAAGAGCAGACTGCCGAACGACTGGTTAGCGTTATGAAAGGGTTATCGCCCGAACAGAACGGGCGCTTGTTACACTGGGATGGCAGTGTGATTCCTTTTTGATATCGCGCATAAACAGGCAGACAGCCAGGCAAGCTGGCTGAAGCGCTCCTACAATCACGGGGCGCATTTAATGAACGGTCTATCATATCGCCCGTAGGACGGACTCAGACATTCTCGGTCCAGGGCTTAGGTGTAAAAGTGAATGAATGTAGGAGGGGATCACATCCCCGAGAATGTTCGGGCAGCCAAATCGTGTCGGGAAGATGCTTCCCTCCTACAACGTAGGTCCATTAGAACCTGACTCTTTCGGCCCAGCCCGGCAACGTCATGCCCTCGGCAGTAAGTTCAATGTCGTCGGGTTCGGGCTGAGGTTCTTTATCGCGATAAGGGAGAGGGAGGTTCTCTTTTACGACGGCACTTAAGTATTGCTGCTGGGACTGCCTTATCTTTTCATTTCGCTCTAAATAGTCGTGCCATTCTGCATCCGTTATTTCTTTTTTCATGTGCTCTCGGGTCGCCTGGCCACTGAGTACCCATGCACTGGCGTTATTTCCTCCAAACCCTTTACTGTTGATAAAGCACAGTGGGATATCCTCTGCTGCTACTTTGCTGTGTTTCAGTCCGATCTTAAGGTGGCTGTGTTGGACGTCGTTTGCGACTTCTTTGGCGGTTGTGATGCCGGGCATGATTCCGTAGTTCCAAGTGCCCAGTGTCATCAGTAACTGGTCGGCGGAGGCGGCGGAGATCGAATGTCCAAGGTGGGCTTTGACAGCACATACCGGCCACTTCTCGACGCCAAACTCCTGTGCAAGGCGATTGAACATTTCTGATTCCGTTGTGCGGTTTTGTGGTGTGCTACTGCCGTGAGCCTGTACGAAGCTCTTGTTTAAAATGTTGCTGTTCGTAGCGCCTTCGCTTGCTTCAAGCTTGTAGAGTGAGCGTTTTGCGCTTGCCATGGCTTTGCCCATGGTGACGTAGTTGCCGATTCCCGGAGCCGATATGGACCGCTTGTGCCCATCTGCATGGATGAATACATCACCCACGCTGCCCAAAATATTGAGCCCAAGAGTGAGTGCGGTTTCCCGACTGGTCAGGACAAAGCATTGGGCAGATTCTGCGAGGGTAAATCCTACGTTTTGTGCAAACGGACGCGACGCTGTGCGGTAGTTGGGCAGCTGTTCTGCACCGGTATTCTGTAGCTTTTGCAGTCGCTCTTTTGTTGCCAGCGCGCCCATGGCATTGAAGCCCTCAACGATACCGGCGAGCAGAGGCGCTTCACTATTGCCTGTCAGTACCATTTTTCTGCGCCCGCTGCGAATGTCGTCGAGTGCCATACGTAGGTTATAGAGAAAACTGGCGCAAGCTCCGTTATTGCTGCCTGTGCTTCCGGCATTGCCAAGTAGGTAGGCGTTAATAAAGTCGGCGGGCATGGTCGAGATACCCATAGGGAGCTGGCGAGAGGTATTACGTTGGCCGAGGAGCGGGGCACAGAGCATGCCGCCAAATCCCTCCATATCAAGCTGACCGGCGGTAGAACCCATGTAAACAGCCAGCTCATCGGGTTTGATGTGTTGCTTGATGTCTTCTGCGCTCATTCCCAGATTACCGAGCGCGTCAGCTGCTGCATAAAGCGCAAGCCGCAAACCACGCGGATGATGCCGGGACGGATAGAGCGAAGCGACGTCGAAGCCTTTTGGGATTTGCCCAGCACTTTGTACGTCGCAGGTTTTGTGCACCTGTCTGTAAGTTATACCGTTATCTATGTTTGTGCCTTCCACGTTTGAAACGGCTGATTCCTGAATGCGCTCATGATAGATCATGGCGTTTGGGTTCCAGCCTCTCAGCTCGCTACAGTCTGAGTCCCAGGCTCGTACCAGAGAGTTGTTCATGGCTTCACTAGATGGGCAGCCTGTGAGTGTGGCGAGCTCACTTTCCAATTCGGCCTGCTGTACGGGGGAGAGCGCGTCATACACAACTCTGCGAAATGCTTGATGTCCGGAAGACCGCCCGGCGGCATTAATACCGCCTGATGCGGCGATTACGACATCGCCGATGTCGATGATTGAGTTTGTTTGCGTCATGGCGGCCTCCGGCAAAAGCATGATCAGGTGTGTAGTCTCATTGTGGTTGGGGATACGTCTTTAAAATAGAAAGATTAAGCCTTATTGTTGAACAATAAGGCCATGGTGGCCGCAGCATTCACCAAAGAGCGGTAGGGTGCTGACAGGCTGAAACTTGAGAATCAAAGGTTGAACATGACAAAGCACGTGAGCGACAGGTCTGTCAGAATTAGTTTACTGATGTTTGATCAGATGCTCGTATCGAGTCTGGCAATGCCTCTCGAGATGTTGCACGCTGCCGCAGCCTTTCAGCGCACTCGTACGCGACAGAGGCTGGAACTTCAGGTGACCGCGCTCGAAGTGACTACACCTTGCCGTCCAGTCGGTGGTTTGGCGATTGCGAACGGCAAACCGTTTGATCACAAGCACGGCGGCCCGGTAGATCTGGTAATCATTCCCGCGTTATGGAGAAACCCGCTGCGAAAGTTGCAGCGCGATGATGATGTGTGTCGCTGGCTGGTGGATCGCTATAGCGAAGGAACCCGGATTATGGCCATAGGAACCGGTGTCTGGCTTCCGGCTCGTGCTGGGTTGTTGGGAAACCAGGCGGCTACAACGCATTGGCATGCGTTGAATGCGTTTGAAATGGACTTCCCTGATGTACGTTTGAAGCGCGACCACCTTCTCACTCAGGCAGGACAGGTTTACTGCGCTGCCAGCATTAACTCCGGTGCGGACCTGATGACGCACCTGATCAGCACGGTGTTTGGATCAGAGGCCGCTGCTTATGTAGAGCGGCAATTCTCACCCGAAGCCCGAATGTCGTTCGACAAGCGGGTATTCACTGAGGATGCAGAGCTTCACGCAGATGAAACCATTGCTCTGGCGCAAAGCTGGTTACAGCAGCGTTGGCAGCATCCCCTCTCTATTGAAGGCCTTGTTGAGGTAACCGGGCTTAGCGCACGTCAGCTCGGACGTCGTTTTAAGCGGGTCACGGGTATTACTCCGGGAGATTACCTACTGAAAACAAAGTGTCGTTTCGCTCGTGAATGGCTCAAGAACAGTGACCTTTCTATCTCGGATATTGCCCAGTTATGCGGATTCAGTGATTCCAGCCACATGGGACGTGTCTTCAAGCGCTGGCAGGGTGTCAGCCCATCAGAATACCGCCGTGCCGTTCGGGCTAAGTTGTTTTCTGCGAACAGTGAGTTGCGGGCTGAATAAGGCCTTTGTGGAACCGTAACCTCGCTGTTACTGTCACACACGTCATTTATGTTTGTCGTAAAGGCCAAAAGCTGGTTGTTGTAGAGAATTCGACTAACCTAGAGTTACATAAGCTGTGCAGCGCGATTGGCGCAGGAGCATGCAATGGCGATATCGGAACAGAGGGATTTGACCGGGCTCAAAGCGGGTGCGTTTGATGCTTTGCTCGGCACTGAGGAAATTGGCATTGCGATTCTCGATACTGACCTTCGGTATCGAGAGGTCAATCCATTGCTGGCGAAGTTCAATGGCGTATCCGTTGAGGATCATATCGGCCAGACGGTTGCAGAGGTCTTGCCCGCACTGGCTCCCGTCGTTGTGCCCGAGTTGAATCGGGTACTTGAGACAGGTACGCCATTGCGCGATCTTCGGATTACTGGCCAGACCCCAAGCCTGAAAGGGCAGGACTCATTATGGGAGGCGTCCTACCTTCCGATCGTAGAACCAGCCAACGACAATCTCTCCTCGTTAGAATCCGAGCATCACGTGACAGGCATTTTAGTGCTCGCGATTAACCGTTCTCTCGAGCAAGAGTTGGAACGCGCGAAAGAAGAGTCACACCAATTACAGCGTCGTATTCTCGACAGCCTATTCACCTTTGTCGGCATTCTTTCGCCTGATGGCGTTCTTATCGATGCAAACCGTGCGCCTCTCGAGGCTGCTGGCGTCTCGCTCGAAGACGTTATGGGAAAACGTTTCTGGGATTGCATCTGGTGGAATTACTCGCCTTCGATTCAGCAGCAACTTCGCAACGCTGTCATTCGGGCCGGCGCCGGTGAAACCGTTCGTTACGATGTCCCAGTGCGTACTGTAGGGGATACGCGGATAACCATCGATTTTATGATTACGCCACTGCTAGGCAAAGAGGGTGAAGTGACTCACCTGGTTGCTTCTGCAAACGACATATCTGAACGTAAAAGCCGCGAGACGGAATTAATTCTCAGCGAGAAGCGATTCAGAAGGGTGTTTGATTCAACAGCCGACGGCTTGGTGATGATCAACGAGTATGGCGAGGTGATGCTTGCCAATGCCAGCATGGCGAATATGTTCGGCTATACCATGTCGGAGCTATACAGCTGCACAGTCGAAGATCTGATACCTGCTCACAAGCGAAATCAGCATCGTCAGGATCGAATGCGCTATCAGGAGAATCCGGTTCCCAGAGCCATGGCTGCGATGCGCGAATTAATGGCGTCTCGTAAGGATGGAAGTGAATTCCCGGTAGAAATTGCACTGACACCTTTGCAATTTCCAGAGGGAACCAGAGTATTGGCCACCGTGGTAGACATTTCTATCCAAAAGCAAATTCAAGCCAGCCTGATTAAAGCCCTGAAAGAGAAAACGTCGTTACTCAATGAAGTGCACCACAGGGTAAAAAATAACCTTCAGGTTGTTTCAAGTTTACTCAGTCTTCAGGCAAACAGCTTACCAGATGAATTGGCTGAACATTTTCAGGAAAGCCAGAGCCGCGTTAAAGCGATGGCTTTAATGCATCAGCAGCTTTACGAGCATAAAACTTATGAGTCTATCGGTGCCGCTAAGTATATCAGTGAGCTGGTGGCGCTTATCCAACGTAGTCATTCCGGGACATCTGGCTGGGTTGAAACACGACTGATTCAACCAGAGACCGAAGTATATTTGACGATGGATCAAGCCTTGCCGTTTGGATTGCTCTTGAATGAATTACTGACAAATTCGATGAAGCATGCTTTTAAGGGACTGGACGGCGGTGAAATAACTATTTCGCTACAGAAATTACAAAATATCACCACAGTCACTATAGAAGACAACGGTGTTGGTATACCAGAAGATGTTGAGTTAGGTGAGACTCAGTCATTGGGATTTCAGCTTATTCCAGGACTGGTCGATCAGCTGGAAGGAAAAATTGCATTAATCAGAGGACAGGGAACGCGTTATGAAATCTGCTTTGAAGCCGGAGGAAATCTGGAATGAGTGGTGAAAGAATACTGATCACGGAAGATGAAAAAATTACTGCACTAGACCTTAAGAAGACACTGGAAAGATTAGGTTATACCGTTGTTGATAGTGTCGCTAGCGGTGAAGACTCAATCGCTTCAACCCGCCAGAATACGCCTGATTTAGTACTGATGGACATTCATCTGAAGACGGAAATGCTCGGTACAGAGGCCGCTAAGGTTATTCATGATGAAATGGGTATTCCAGTTGTATTCTTGAGTGCCTATTCTGATCGCTCGGTTGTTAAAGAGGCTGGAGAGTCCACACCCTACGGTTACTTGATAAAACCATACGACCCGCGTGAGATTGACGCTACGATTCAGGTAGCTTTGGCAAAACACAGCGTCGATGATGAAATAAGAGCAAGCGATAAAAAGCTAAGAATGGCATTAGAAGCTGCAAATATGTCCGCTTGGGAATGGTCACCTAAAAAGCTTAGTTTCAAGCCGTCACAGGAGGCTCCTCATCGAACAGTTTCCTACGATATTGACTATCTTATAAGCCGACTTCATCGAGAGGATCAACGTAGGGTACTTACGCTATTGCAGCAGACAGGACAGGTCAGTGAGCAGGTACGAATCAAAAATGACGACTTTTCAGACTATGTAAATGCAGACCTGTATGCTGCGGTAGTAGCCGATCAGCAAAACGGAACGAAAGTGGTTGGCGTAATTCGCGATATTGAAGAGGAATATCAAAAACGCGAGAGACTCCGGCAAGCTGAGGTGGTCTTTGACAGTATTTCCGAAGCAATTCTGATCACCGATGCAGAGCGAAAAATTCTATCTACGAACCCAGCTTTTGAGACGATAACCGGTTATTCGAGATCAGAAGCTATGGGGCTTGATCCTGACCAGTTTCTTCACGCCCGTCGACAGAAGGATAACGTATCAAAGCAATTAATGGAGAAGGGGAATCACTTCTGGAGTGGAGAGGTTGCTTGCAACACCAAATCCGGAACAAGATTTCCTGCATGGGAGCATGTCGCCGGTGTATTCGATGATGATGGTAATATTCTGAACTATGTTTTTTCAATCTCTGATATCGGTGAATTACGTCGCGCGGAAAAAAGCTTACAACGAATGGCATACCTGGACTCACTCACTGGTATCGGCAATCGTGTCCACCTTGAACGTTCGCTATCTGACTGCCTGGCGCGTCAAAAGGAACACCCTCAGCCTGTTGCTGTAATGTACATCGATCTGGACGGTTTTAAGTTGATTAATGACACTCTTGGTCACGCGGAAGGGGATCGTCTATTACAGATCATTGCAGAGCGTTTTGTGAGCTCTGTACGCGATGAAGACATAGTGACCCGAGTGGGTGGAGATGAATTTGTGATCGTGGTGCCTTCTTTTAGTGACGAGGAAGGTCTGAAGGTTATGGCGGAGAAACTATTACATGCTGTGTCAGAGCCTATTACATTATCGCGGGAGGTCGTCGAAGTATCAGCCAGTATTGGTATATCTGTTTCTGGTGATGACTTAGTGACACACGATGACATTATTACCGCCGCAGATACCGCCTTGTTCCATGCCAAGGATGCTGGGAAAAGTTGTTTCAAGTTTTACGACTTCGAACTTGCGATGGTGTCTGTGGAAAAGAATCGAATTGAGCGCAACATGAAAGGTGCGCTAACCAACGACGAAATCTGCATTGAGTTCCAACCCCTTATCGATATGAATACGGGTTCAATTTATGGTGCAGAAGCACTATGCCGTTGGTACAGCCGTGAGTTAGGTATGATTTCCCCTGAGCGTTTTATTCCGATTGCTGAACAGAGCAATGCGATTCTACAACTCGGCGAAAAGGTACTCACTGAAAGTTGCAAGCAAGTTAAAGAGTGGAACGAAGCTGGCTGGCACGATCTTGTAGTATCGGTCAACGTATCCGCCAGACAGCTTTCTGATAAAAACTTTCCAAATATTATCAAAGCGCTTTTGGATGAATACGCTATATCCCCTCAGTCTATCGAACTTGAAGTGACTGAGACTTCAATCCAGAACAATAAATACGCCAAAGAGCAACTTGAGCGAATAAAACGTTTAGGCTTACGTCTGGCAATTGATGATTTTGGTACGGGTTATTCGTCACTAAGCCGCTTGAAGTCGTTACCGTTTGACCGGGTTAAGATTGATCGGAGCTTTGTTCGGGATCTACCACACAGTGAAAGTGATGTTGAAATCTGCAAGGCCATTCTTGCCTTGTGTAATGTCTTGGGGATGCGAGTGACGGCGGAGGGTATCGAACGTCAGGAGCAGCTGGAGTTATTGCGTGAGATCGGGTGTCACTGCGCCCAAGGCTTTCTTTTCAGTAAAGCGATGTCGCCTGAAAAATTCAGCCAGTGGGTCAGTGAGTTTGGCCAGGGCTCCCGTCCATCGACTGAGTCACACATCCACCGTGGTGTGTGACAGTTCTGTTTGGTTGCGACCATTGGCCTTGGCGCGGTAGAGGGCATCGTCGGCTCGCTTCAGCATGTCATTGAAACTGCTGTCGGCGTCGCTGAATTCGGCGGCGCCGATGCTGACAGTCACTTTAATACCTGATGGCATTAGCTCACTGATTTGATGGCGCATCACTTCGGCTTTGTAGTGTGCTTGGTTCAGAGAGCAGGGCTCCATAAGTATCAGGAACTCCTCACCACCAAATCGCGTTACCGTATCCTCCGTCCGACATTGCTGGTTGAGTAATGTCGAAACCTCCTCGAGAATTTGATCACCAACGATATGACCATGGGTGTCATTGATCTGCTTAAAATGATCAAGATCAACGATGAGTAAGCTCAGTGGCGTGTTGTGCCGGCGAGCTCTTGCGAGACGCTGATCGACCATCTCCAGCATGTAGTGACGGTTGTACAGGCCAGTCAGTTGGTCATGCATAGCAAGTTGAAGCAGACGATCCTGTTGGCGCTTCAGAGTAACGTGTGTATCTACACGAGCTGAAAGAATAACTGGACGGATAGGTTTGGTGATGTAATCAACAGCGCCGATACGCAGTCCCATTTCCTCGTCTTCGATATTGTCCCGTCCAGTAACAAAAATAACGGGGATATCGCGAGTCTCGCTCATATCTTTCAGTTCGCGACAGGTTTCGTAGCCACTGATGCCCGGCATTTCAATATCCAGAAGAATCAGGTCAGGCTTATGGCGTAGAGCCATATCAAGACATTGCTGGCCACTGGTCGCGGTTTTAACGCGGTAACGTTCCTGGAGTACGGCGGCCATTACGCGGATATTCGATGGTGAGTCGTCGACAATCAGCACTGTGGACAGCGGAAGTTCATTTGTCATTGTTATAGCTCTCGGTGATCTGCTGAAGCAGTGATTTAATCCTAGACTGCGCTTTTGCGTTTTCAAATGCTGTGATCTCGTGCGCAAGCTGACCTAGTTCTGCCTCGTAATACGCATTCCCAAGGGGTTTAAGCATGAATTCAAGACTTTTCTGACTGATGTAGTCGTTTTGTTCTAAAGCGTGACTGATTGCAACCAAACGTTCTTTCAGGTCTGTAACGGGTTCAGTTATTGACGTTTTCTCTGGTTCTGACAGTAATTCGTTAAGTCTCGCGGTTTCTTCGTGCAGTTCGTCAATAAGTGGCTCTGCACGATGTGTCTGGCCTGATCGTAATGCTGCATCAAGTTCGGCTGCGACTTTCTGAACTGCGACGAGTCCAAGGTTACCGGCGACACCTTTCAGGTTATGCGCGGTTTCCCGAAGCGCTTCGAAGTCTCGTTGTAAGAGCATTTCCGTCATCTCAATCAGCCTTTCTGGTTGCTCGCTGCGGAACATATCAATAAGCTGATTAAGCAGCTTCTCGTTGCCTACAACGCGCTTCAGAGCTTGTGGCCGGTCCCAGATCAGATTTGACGGTCTTTGTGCCGGGGAGGGCGGCTGAGCCGCAGGATCGCTGCTGATACTGTCGAGCAGCCATCGCTCTAACATGGTATGAAGCGCGCTAGGATCGACTGGCTTGGCCAGATAATCATTCATGCCCGAGGCCAGACAACGCTCTTTATCGCCCGTCATGGCGTGAGCCGTCATGGCGATCACGGGCGTGCTTTGGTGCTCTTCACCGGCTCTACCGTGGCGTATCGCTCGGGTTGCCTGGTAGCCATCCAGTATCGGCATCTGGCAATCCATTAATATCATGTCAAACGGCGCAGAGGATTCCGAAATGAGCTTGATTGCTTCTTCACCGTGTTCCGCGACCGATACCTGAATACCGAGTGCGGTTAACATTTCCTCGGCGACCAGCTGGTTCACCCGGTTGTCTTCGACCAGCAATACACGCTTATTGCGGAAGTCGGGCATCAAGCCCGGCTGGATGTCGATTGCAGTTCGTTGGTAGGTATTGCGTGTTAGGTAGTATTCCGCTAGATCTAATACGTTCAGCGGCTTCATGATCAGACCATGGAGGTCTCCGGAGTCGAGGCTGCGCTTCGAATGCCGGAAGCTCATAGGAACGAGGAGCAGCCGGAGTGCCGTATCCATAGCAGGTAGCTGGCTGAGCGCAGCGGCACTGTCACGCCAGTTTTCACCCGGTATCGCATTGTCGAGTAGCAACAGGTCGATGCTACTTGGGTCGATTAATAAGGATTCCGCGGCATCGGCGGTCGTCGCCACAGAGACCACCTTCGCACCGAGCAATTCAAGATTCTGATGCGTCAGCTCTCTGAGTTTGGGGTGGTGGATCACGCTCAGCACGCGCACTCCAGTCATCTCCGGCATGGCAGGAGACTGGTTTGTATGACCTAAAATAAACTGCGCCGTGAACGTACTGCCTACACCCGCCTGACTCTCGACTGTGATGCCACCGTGCATTCGCTCACACAGGTTTTTGACAATCGCCAGCCCGAGCCCGGTCCCACCAAACTGGCGCGACGTTGACGTATCCAGTTGGTTGAAGGCGCTGAACAGCTTTTCAATTTTGTGCTGGTCGATACCGATACCGGTATCGCGGACCTCCATCGTCATTAGCCAGTTATCTTGTTTATTTACCTGGTCGATCTGGACAGTCACTTGCCCTTCGTCGGTGAACTTAATGGCGTTGTTAAGGAGGTTGGTCAAAATCTGACGGACACGGCCGGGATCACCCATAACCTGTGTAGTGTGTAGCCGGGAGGTGTCGATAAGTATTTCGACATCCTTACTTTCCGCCTGACTGGCAAGGCTTTCGACGCTCTCGGTGATGACCTGGTTGATATTGAATTCAATGGTTTCCAGCTCAAGTTTGTTCGCTTCAATTTTGGAGAAGTCGAGGATGTCGTTAATCAGCGACAGTAACGACTGTGCACTGTTCTGCGCAATGCGCACCCGGTTAAGCTGGTCTTCGCTGAGTGGGGTGCCTTTCAGCAGATTGAGCATTCCCAATACGCCATTCATTGGCGTGCGTATTTCGTGGCTCATCGTGGCCAGGAAATCGCTTTTGGCTTTGGCGGCGCTTTCTGCTTCGCTTTTCGCAGAGAGTAGGGCCAGTTCACTCTCTTTTTGCTGTGATATGTCGCTGGTCATACCAACAACCCGCTCAACCGTCGCCTGATCGTCCTGCATAAACTGAGCGGCAGTACGAACGTGCCTTAACTTGCCGTCTGGTCTGAGGATGCGGAATTCGTAATCGAAAGGTTTTGCCAGCCGTATGGCGTCCTGTAGTTTATTAACCACCCAGTCGTGGTCTTCTGGGTGAATGCTGTTTTCCCAGTCTTCGATGGTCAGAGGCTTATCGCTGACACCGTAGAGGCTGCGCATGCCGTCATCCCAAACCATTTCTTTGTTGGTCAGATTGTATTCCCAGATACAGATACCTGCGGACTCGGTCGCTAGCTTGATGCGCTGATGGCTTACGTCGATTTCTGTTTGAGCGAGTTTGTTCTCAGTAATGTCGATGTGCGTTCCGATCATTCTGAGCGGGTTGCCGTCCGCATCCCACTCAATCACTCGCCCGGTATCGTGAATCCAGACCCAATGACCATGCTTGTGCTTCATCCTTGCTTCGCAAACGTACAGGTCGGTTTCACCGGCCCAGTGTTGCTTCAGTAATTGGGTCGAGCGAACAAGGTCATCCGGGTGGCAGGCGTCACTCCAGGTATCAATGCTGAGTGGCTGCAGTTCACTGAGTTCGTAGCCGATGATGTCAGCCCAGCGTTCACTGAATGAGGTCTCACCGGTTTGTATGTTCCAATCCCAGAAACCCACAGCCGTCGACTCAATCATCAACTGGTTGCGTTGTGCTTCCTTACGTTGCTGACTGGCAGCCAGCCGTTCTTCTGTGATGTCCTGGAATGAGCCGTAGAGGCGGATACACTCTCCGTTTTCAAGAACCGCGGCACCTCGGGCGCGTGCCCAGATGGAGCGTCCTTTTGCGGTTAGCAGAGGTAGCTCCAGGTCCCATTCTTCGCCTGCGCTGATGGAATGCTCAATCGCCTGGCGTATTGCTTCTCTGGCTTCGTCACCATCGTAGAAATTAATGCCATTCTCAACGGTGGGGGTGAAGTCACCGTCCACTTCGTGAATCAGGCGGGTAATGGGTGTCCAATATAGATGCTGTGTGCGCAGGTCGAGCTCCCAACCACCGATCTTAGCCTGCGCACTGACTGCGTTGAGGAGTCGTCTCTGGCGGTTCAGTTCGTCATCGGTTTCTTCTCGGGCAAGTTCATCACCAATCCATTTAGCGAAAAGTTGAATGAGCTCTATTTCTCCGCTGCCAAAGGCGCGGGCGCGGGGTTCTGGTCCGGAAAAATTGATCGTGCCGTAGAGCCGGTTCTTCACGTAAAGTGGTGCAGCGATGTAAGACTCGAGACCAAAGTTAATGTAAGCAGGGTGATGACGCGTCTGGCTTTCGCCGACGTGATGGTGCGCAACGGCATTACGGCACCCCATGGTTTCTGAGCAGAAGGTGTTGCCCAGTTCAAAGGTATCACCGGGCTTCAGGGCGTTTTCTGGGTTGAGCGTAAAGCGAACCTTGTACGTGTCTCCCTGAATGTCGCTGATGATGCCAATCGGCAAGTTAAAAATTTCGCAGCCGAGTGCCAGTATGTGGTCGGCTTTTTCTTCGATTGGGGCTGTTCGGTCAGACGTGATCTCATGCAACCTGCGCATGGCGTCCAGAGTTCGATGCTGGTCGGTAACGTCTGTGCGTAAAGCGGCGTAGCCGGTCAGGTCGCCCCGATCATCCCGAAGAGTAGAGATCGTGGTTTCAACCCAGTAGAGCTCTCCGGTCTTCCGTCTGTTGCAGATTTCACCGCGCCAGATGTCTTTGTCTTTCAAGGTTTCGAACATTTCCTCGAAAAACTGCTTACTGTGATGCCCGGAGTTCACCATGTGGTGTGTACGACCAATTAGTTCGTCACGTGTGTATCCACTGATCTCACAGAAGAGATCGTTGACGTACTGTATCCGTCCGTCCCGGTCGGTAATGGCTACGATGGCATGTTTATCCAGAGCGTATTTCTGTAGCAGCCAGTAATCCGGTGACAGGTTGTCCGGCACTCTGGTGGTTGGTTGAGGCATGCCTGCTCCATGGTAGAAAGTAATATCCGCTTTACAGTATAGTCAGGGATTAGGGCGTGGTTAAAAAAGTTGGAGATCAGCAATGCGATGGATATTAGGGCTCTTATTGGGGGCGACGATGACTGCCCAGGCTGGAACGGTTTACGTATGCAAAAGCAGTGATGGCGGTACCTTATTTTCGCAGACTCCGTGTCCGACCGGGTACAGCGGTGAACAAAGAAGCATTGATGCACAACGCCCGTCTCGAGGTGCTTCTGAAGCTGAACTGCGCCAGATGGCCGACGATCTCACCCAAAGCAACGCCAAGATACGCCTTGAGCGTGATTTAAAAAACGCGCAGAAGAAGCTGAAGGAGTTACAGGACGCCCGCCAGGGCAATATCCGCTCGCAAACCGATCTGGCGCAATCCATCGCCGGACCGAACTCTCGTAATCGCTCGCAGGCGATTATCGATGACCTGCGCACCCAGACTGAAAAGTACAACGAAGAGATCCGTCAACAACGACAGAAGGTCGCAGATACCCAAAAACGTCTGAGTGAAATGCAAGCGAGTAGCTCGGCACCGGAGACTAGCGCCTCTTCCGGGCAAGCGCTCTGAGTCAGTTCTGATCTAATAACCCAGAGAGAATACATAGCGGATGGATCGCCCGGCCAGCTTGTGGATCATGTCGGCTTATCGCTCTGAAAGCCATGCCAGTTGGGCTCGCTGGCTTGAACGTGAGGCGATGGAGTGCAACCTTAACTTCCGACTGTTTGAGTTGCCCGGGCGCTACTTCCGTTGGCGTATCCGAGGAAACCCGTTGTCCTGGCTTACCGAGGTGCAGGAGGCTCTGACGACCGAGGTTCCTGATCATATCCTTGCGACTTCCATGGTCGATATATCAACCCTTAAGGGTCTCCACCCATCGTTAGCGCATGTTCCGGTAACGCTGTATTTTCACGAGAATCAGTTTGCGTATCCGGTCGGCGAAGGACAGCACAGTTCAATCGATCCGCAGATGGTCCAACTGTATGGCGCTCTTTCAGCCAGCGAATGTTGGTTTAACTCATCGTATAACCGCGACTCGTTTTTACAGGGTATGGATGCGCTGCTGAGGATGATGCCGGATTACGTTCCCGACAACATAGTTGAGCGTATTGCCGATAAATGCCGGATTGTTCCTGTGCCGGTTGATCCGCTTGAGCGGCGTCAGGGCGCGTCGAGCCGTCCTTTGATTCTTTGGAACCATCGATGGGAATACGACAAGCGCCCTGACCGGTTTCTGGAATTGTTGGATAGGTTGGAGAACGACGGAGTCGAGTTTGAGCTGGCCTTGCTCGGCCCACGAGCCAAAAAAGTTCCTAAGGCATTGCTCGATATCCGCTCAAGGCATGCTTCCCGAATTATCGCCGATGGCATGGTGCCTCGCGCGGAATATGAAGCGTTGCTTCGTTCCGCACGCGTGGTGATCAGTACCGCTGATCATGAGTTTCAGGGGCTGGCCATGATTGAGGCGGTGAGTGCAGGCGCCTCGCCAGTCGTGCCGGATGCACTGTGTTATCGCGAGCAATATCCCGAGCAGCACAGGTACCCCAGTGGCGATATGGCTGCTGCAGCGGCACTGGTGAAGCAGGCTTTGGATGCTTGTGAGCAGGTTAATCAGGGCGAGATCGATATCTCGGACTGGACATCGGATAAGACCGCTCCTATCTGGAGAGCGTTTCTGCAAGACAAGGCCCAACCACAACCAACAGCTGAATGAGTCAGAAGAACACTATGGGATTTTTACGTTGGCTAACACCTTCTTTCTTATTTGGTCAGCTGCATGCGATTGATCAGGAGCGCCGGGTCGATGGTTTGTCGCCAGAGGAAGAAGCGCGCGAACGAATTCGCGTATGGCAAATCATCGGGCTGGCATGTCTTTGTTTGCTGATAGTTCATTACGGAAAGTACAGCAGCAATCTGACGTCACTGGTTAAGTGGCTCTCAGAGTTCACCTCGGACCCCACGGTATACCGTGCCTATTATCACTACGAATATCGTGAGTTGTTGGGTTACATCTGGTGGGGCAGTGTAAATCTGCTCGGCTTTCTTATTATTCCGATGCTTGCGATTCGCTACTGGTTTAAAGACTCTCTCAACGAGTACGGCTGGCAGTGGGGTGAGGTCCATCATCACTGGCGCGGGTACGTTCTGCTCGCATCACCTATCATGGTCTTTGCGGTCATAGCCAGTTTTGGCGACGACTTCTCCCGACATTATCCCTTTTACAACCAAGCGCACCGCAGTTGGTTTGATCTGATCAGTTGGGAGATGATCTACATCCTTCAGTTTGTGGCTGTAGAGTTCTTTTTCCGGGGCTACTTAGTTAACGGATTAAAGCGCCAGTTTGGTAGCTTATCCATTGCGGTGATGTGCCTGCCGTATCTGATGCTGCATTTCCCCAAATTATGGCCGGAGTCTTTGGGAGCGATACTGTTCGGATTCTTTCTGGGGGTGCTTGCGCTGATGTCACGCTCTATATGGGGTGGGGTGATGGTGCATGTATCCATCGCGCTGATGATGGATTTTGCGGCCCTTGTGCAAACCAAGGGCTTTCCAACGCATTGGTAATGTGTCAGGGCTGAAAAATATAGGGTGTCGACTGCGCTGGATCGACCTGGTCGTCCAGTTCGGGCGCTCTTTCCGCGCGCAGCGCTACCCACGCTGCTACGTCTTCCCGCCATTCTTCGTCAGGCCGGATTTTAGGGGCAGCCAGCAGTTTTGCCTCTGTTCCACGCGATGCAAAAACGACGATATCCTGCACCTTGTACGCTCTCATTGCCATGTAATGATCCTCCGGGTGGCTTTATAACAAAGCTCATGTGTTTCAGCCACACTTCATCAGGAGGATTCCTGTTTGAAGGGGAGCTTCTGGGCAGCCTCTCTGGCGTATTCGGCAATGTATGGAGCTTCTTGCCGGGTAAATTGTGCGATGGCGTTATTAAACTCAGAATGTGCGAGCCAGTGATAGCTGCGGGTAAATTCGGGAGCAAACCCTCGAGCAATTTTATGTTCGCCCTGTGTGCCGGGGTTGAACATGGTCAGCCCTTGCTCGATGCAGAATTCAATCCCTTGGTAGTAGCAGGCCTCAAAATGCAGGGCGTCGTAGTCCCGTAGGCATCCCCAGTAGCGTCCGTAGAGTGCGTGCTCATCAAAGAAGCAGAGTGCCGCGGCACAGGGGCCTTCCTCGTCTTCTGCTAACACCAGCATCAGCTGGTCGCTCATGGTCTCTCGTATCAGTTGGAAAAAAGAGGCAGTCAGATAGGGATGCGAGCGGCGTCGATAGTAGGTGTCGCAATAGCACTGATAAAAGATGTTGATCATTTCAGGGGTGATATCAGAACCTGCATAGCGTGCAACGTGTAGGCCTTGGTCGGGGATTCGGCGTCGCTCCTTCAGCAGGTTTTTTCGCTTTCGGCTGGCAAAACTAGCAAGAAAGTCGTCGAAGGAGCGATAGTCCTTGTTGCGCCAAATAAACTGGCAACCTTGTCTTTCCGACGCCTGATGACCTTCTGGTAGTTCGCTATTTGGAAAGTTCATGTGCCAACCAGTAAGCCCTTTTGATGTACAAAAATCCGACAAGGATGCGGACAGGTCGGGGATACTATGAATATTGCCTAGCCAACGTGGGCTGGGTACCGGAGTAAACGGAATGCCGATCAGGAGTTTTGGGTAGTACTGCATGCCATAACTGGCGTAGGCCTCGGCCCATTGCCAGTCAAATACGTACTCGCCGTAGCTGTGGTCTTTAATGTAAGCCGGGAGTACCAATGTCGGTGTTCCCTCTGAGTCCAGCTTCAGGAGATGACTGGGTGTCCAACCTGTCTCTGGCGAGACACAGTCAGTGGCCTCAAGAGCATGCAGGAAGTCATAGCGTAGAAATGGCGCCGCGTTATCCGGCAGCAGGGTATCCCACTGTTCCTTCGGGATTGATGAAATAGAGGAAAGGGCAATCAACTCAGACATTAAGGTACCCGGAGTGAATGATAGTGACCTGACACGTATGGCGCTTTATCAAAGCAACAACCAGGAGAGATTATGTTCTGCTTAGACGAACGCCTGCAAGCCGATACCGTATATTTGGGCCGTTTACCTTTGAGTAAGGTCCTGTTGATGAAAGACAGCCGTTACCCTTGGGTTATCCTCGTACCGGCCCGAACTAATGTGTTTGAGTACTACCACCTGAAAAAAGAAGATCGCCTCCAGCTGATGGAGGAATCGACTTTCGTTGCCGAGAAAATGGCCGATCATTTTGCTCCTGATTCCGTCAATGTGGCAGAGTTGGGTAATGTCGTTGCGCAGCTTCACGTTCATCATATTGCCCGCTTCAAGACTGACCCAGCCTGGCCCGGCCCGGTTTGGGGGCACAGCCCGGCAGAACCGTATTCAGAACAAGCTCTAGCCGAGCGCATCGAAGAAGTTACCAATTTGCTGAGCAGTCACTTCATCGAAGAATCAGAAGCGGATGACGATGTTCAGGACACGGTTTACTGGTAAGGGTTGAGTGTGGAAGTTTTTCGCCGATACATGCACAACCCTCTAGGGAATTTTAACTACCTGATTGGTTGTGAAAAAACGCGTCAGGCTATTGCTGTCGATCCATTAGATGGAGAGGCGATGGTGAGCCTGGCTCGTGAGCACAATTACGATATTAAACTCATCGTTAATACTCATGAACATCACGATCACATAGAAGGAAACCCGGCCGTTGTCGAGGCCACCGGTGCCGATATTATTGCCCACAAAAATGCGATGGCCAGTATCCCAAACGTCAGCAAAGGCGTGAGTGCTGGGGATGTTATTGAGCTGGGAACGCTTCGTCTTAACGTACTGTTTACCCCCGGACATACACCGGTGCATTTATGCTTGTTGGTGAATGCGGAAGATAACGATGGCGTCCCCGCTTTATTCTCTGGTGATACCTTGTTTAATGCCTGCGCCGGTAATTGTCGAAATGGTGGTGACGTTGATCAGATGTACGATTCATTTGTTTCGCAACTGCAGCCGCTGCCAGACAACACTCTGTTGTATCCGGGCCACGATTATATGAAAAATAATCTGGCATTTGCCCTGACGCGAGAACCCGATAATCAGGATGCAAAACAGTGGCAGCAGTCTGTATCCTCGTTCGATCATGATGAAATGCCGGTGATGACAATGGGGCAGGAACGATCGTATAACCCATTCTTGCGACTTCATAATCGCGACATCATTACCAAGCTGAAAGAGGATTTTCCTCATCTTGGTCTGAGTGATCGTGATGTTTTTAAGGCTCTGAGAAAGCTCCGGGATGAATGGTAAAAAAAGCCATAGGCGCTCAATTGTAAAGCGCTTCGTATACTCGTTTACGTAATTCCGGTAGCACAGTGTTTTCAAACCAAGGGTTTTTCTTCAGCCATATCCGATTCCTTGGTGACGGATGAGGCAAGGGGAAAAAGGGCGGTAGAGCATCGCTTGCGTGCATAACCCGTTCTGTAAGTGTTTTAAAACCGTCCTTCAGATAGGCTTTCTGAGCGTACTGTCCGATCAGCAAAGTGAGCTTTACATCAGGAAGATGCTCAAGCACCTGATCATGCCATTGTGGCGCGCATTCCTTTCTTGGTGGTAGATCGCCAGACTTTCCTTTGCCGGGATAGCACAATCCCATCGGCATAATGGCGAGTTGGGTGTCATCGTAAAAAACATCGTTAGAAATATTCAGCCAATCACGCAGCGTATTGCCACTTGGATCGTTCCACGGAATACCCGAGGCATGTACTCGCGTTCCGGGAGCCTGGCCGATAATCAGGATTTTCGCTGCGCTGGATACCTGGATGACCGGATTTGCTCCTAAAGGTAAGTGCGGGGCGCACAAGTCGCAATTTCGGATATCGGTCAGCAGGTCTATGAGGGGAATATTGGACATAACAAAAGAGGGCCGAAGCCCTCTTTGATAAGCGGTGGTTTACAGCGCCATATCTTTAAGCTTTTTCAGCGGCAGCACTTTTACCTTGGTTGAAGCAGGTTTGGCTGCAACATCCATTGTTTCACCCGGACGGAATGGATTCGGCACGTTCTTACGTGCTTTTTGTGCAGGCTTTTTAACCGTTTTGATCTTAAGCAGACCCGGCAGTGTGAATTCGCCAACGGCACGCTTCTTAACGTGACGTTCAATTACGATACCCAGTTCATCAAGCACGGCACTGACTTCTTTCTTGCTCAGTCCGGTGTTCTCAGCGATTTCATTCAGAATCTGAGTTTTGGTGAACTTTTCACGAACGGCTGTAACTTTACGGGCCGGTGCGGCTTTAGCCGTCGTTGGTTTCTTTGCTGCCATAATGGTTTTTCCTTTTTCTTGAGTAAGCGGCTGCCCGAAATGCGTAGAGAGATGAGTGCTAACAGGCCTCTTCGATTCTTAAGCAAAAAAAAAGGGTTAGCAACCCGCTAACCCCTGTTTTTTTAGGCATAGATCACGAAATCAACCTAATTTTTTCAACGCCCAGCCAAAGATGTCAGAGTAGCGGTCAGAGTAGCGCACTGGGAACAGGCGTTGGATGCGATCCATCAGGCGGGCATCGCTACCAATCAGGATGCGTCGTTTCCCGCCTTTGACACCTTCCAGGATAGTGTCAGCTGCCTGAGCTGGGGTCGTACGGGCGATTTTCTCAAAGTGCTTCGCCTGCTGTTCCAGTGTCTGGTTCTCGCCGGTCATGCTGGTTTTCATACGGCCATTACGAACGATGTTGGTCTTGATACCACCTGGGTGAACGGTCGTAACAAACACGTTGGTGTCTTTTAGTTCCTGACGCAGCGACTCAGTAAAGCCACGGACTGCAAATTTCGTTGCGTTGTAAGCTGCTTGCGTCGGCAAGGCAATAATGCCGAAGATGCTTGAAACGTTGACGATGGCAGATTCAGGACGCTCTTTCAGTAACGGCAGGAACGACTTAGTGCCATAAACCACGCCCCAGAAGTTGATGTTCACGATCCACTCCATGTCTTCGTAGCTCATGCGCTCGACAGTCTCGGACAACGCAACACCTGCGTTGTTAATGATCATATCAACCTGGCCATGATCGGCTTTAACTTGTTCTGCATACGCTTCCCATGCACCACGGTCTGCTACATCAAGCTTCTGCAAGGTCACTTTACCGGTACCGCGCAGGATAGATGCCGTCTCTTCCAGAGCTTCCATGTTGACGTCTGACAGAGCGAGATTAGCGCCCTGCATACTGAGTTGTTGGGCAAGTGCGCGACCAATCCCTGACGCGGCGCCGGTGACAACAACGACCTTCTCTG
>PDUK01000038.1 GCA_006212115.1 Thalassolituus sp.
CTAACCGGCAGGACGCCGGTTAAGCCTGCCCGCGGCCATGGATGGCCGCTGCAGGCGTGCCCCAATCGGTATCAAGAGACAAGGATCAGGGCATGACGCCGGAAAGGGGGATCGGAAGGGGCCCGCCCCTTGCAGAAAAACTACGATTTGGCGGCAGTCAGAAAAGTCTCCCTGCCGAAGGCAGTCACCCTGAGTAAGGGCATAGGAACCCGGCGGCAGCCAAAGCAGCCCGCCCACCGAAGGTGGCTATTAACGTCACATACAAAAACGCCCGGTAAAAACCGGGCGCTTCCAAAGCATTCAGTACTCAGCGAGTACCAAACACCACAATCGTTTTGCCAGCCACACTGATCAGCCCTTGCTCTTCAAGGGACTTAAGCACTCGTCCGGCCATTTCGCGGGAGCAGCCTACAATGCGTCCGATTTCCTGACGGGTGATTTTGATCTGCATACCATCCGGGTGTGTCATGGCATCTGGTTGCTTACACAGGTCCAGCAGGGTGCCTGCCACGCGGCCGGTCACGTCCAGGAACGCGAGGTCGCCTGCTTTTCGCGTAGTACGTGTCAGACGCTCTGCCATCTGACGGAAAATACGGAACACGAGTTCTGAATCGGAATCTGCCAGTTCGCGGAAGCGGGCGTACGAGATCTCGGCTACTTCACATGGTGTTTTTGCGCGCACACACGCGGTACGGGCGCTATTGTCGTCGTCGAAAAGCCCCATTTCACCAAAGAAGTCACCTTCGTTCAGGTAGGCCATGATCATTTCGCGACCTTCGTCGTCCTCGATGGTGACGCTTACCGAGCCTTTCATCAGGTAGTACAGAGTATCGCTTTCTTCACCTGCATGGATGATGGTGGTCCGTGCCGGGTAACGCTTCTTGTGGCAATGCGTCAGGAAATGCTCCAGCGGCGCATGCATCGAGGGAATACGAGGAATGATCATTTGTTATTGTCCTTGTTCGAGCTTCTTTCGATTATCACTCATCAACCGGGCAAGTTGAACCCAGCATTGGGGCCATTTATGCCGTTTGCCCTTGTTTTTCAGGCATTTTCTGGATTTTACATATGTCATATTATCCGCCCGCGCACTCTGTGGTAAGCTCCGCGTTTTTACAAGCCGGAGTGAGCGCAGATGAAAACACGGGTCAAGTGGGTCGATAACGCGATGTTTCTCGGGGAGTCTGGCAGCGGGCACGCTGTTGTCATGGACGGACCAGAGGATCACGGCGGTCGGAACATGGGTGTTCGTCCCATGGAGATGCTGCTTCTCGGGTTAGGTGGTTGCACCAGTTTTGATGTTATGAGCATTCTGCGTAAGCAGCGTCTTGCCGTGACGGACTGCGTTGCCGATATTGAAGCCGAACGTGCGGATGCAGTACCTGCTGTATTTACCAAGATTCACGTGCACTTCACGGTAACCGGTCGAAGCCTGAAGGAATCGGCGGTAGAGCGGGCGGTGAAACTGTCTGCAGAAAAATATTGTTCTGCGTCCATTATGCTGGAGCAGGGTGGTGTTGAAATTACACACAGCTACAGCGTTGCTGAGGCCGAGTAAGCTCCGTCTCGACTGTTTGTGCTTACGATTGAAAGGGTACTGAATTGAACGATAAGTTGCGCCTGCATGGCTTTAATAATCTGACGAAATCTCTGAGTTTTAACATTTACGATGTTTGCTACACGAAAACAGAGAAAGAGCGTCAGGAGTACATTGAGTACATTGATGAGCTGTACAGTGCCGACCGTCTGACCAAAATCCTGACGGAGGTGGTAGATATCATCGGTGCTCACATTCTCAATGTGGCGCGTCAGGATTACGAGCCCGAAGGGGCCAGTGTGACTATGCTGATTGCTGAGCACGAGGTACCGCCACCAGAGGATATGGTGGAAGAAAAACCGGGGCCGCTGCGGGATTCTGTTGTTGCGCATCTGGATAAGTCACATGTGACTGTTCATACCTACCCTGAAAGTCACCCGCACGGTGGGATTTCAACCTTCCGTGCTGATATTGATGTGTCGACATGCGGTCTGATTTCGCCGTTGAAGGCATTGAACTACCTAATTCATTCGCTGGATTCCGACATCGTGACCGTCGATTACCGGGTCCGGGGTTTTACCCGCGATGAGGATGGTGTGAAGCACTATATCGATCATGACATTAATTCGATTCAGAATTACATGACTGAAGATACGCAGAATGCGTACGAGATGATCGACGTGAATGTGTACCAGGAAAACCTGTTCCACACCAAGATGATTCTTAAAGAGTTTGAGCTCGATAACTACTTGTTCGGTGAGCGTTCTAAGAACATGAGCCAGGCAGAACGCTCAGAAGTCGAAGAAAAGGTTCGCAAAGAAATGCGCGAAATTTTTTATTCGCGCAATATGCCTTAACGAGCAAGATCTTTAACGCTTTTTAACCGGATAGACGGCTAGAAGTGGTTTGCTGGTTGAAAGCTGAAAGTTGGTGTCGCCGCGGCGAAGAGTGCAGGTGACGATACCACCGGAGATAATAATGGCACTGAGTAAAACGTAAGTTAACAGCATGTCCGTCTCGACTGGTTGAATTCCTTGTAATGTGCAGCGGGTGATAACGCCCGCTAAGCACATAGGAAATACTAGCTGTTAAGTCAGGTTTTGCCAGTGACACATCTGGCCATCAGAATTTTACGGAAAAGTGATCTGCTCCCCTAAAGAAGGGCCCCATCACTTGCACAGATCAGTTTGAATCCCTCCGCTTGCACCATCACCTTTGCGTTCTGAAAGGCTTCGGTTGCCCATTCTTCGTATGCTAAATGACGGTTGGCGACAATCCATAATTGGCCACCACGATTAAGGTGACGCTTTGCGTCCTGAAATAAGCGGGCGGCGAATTCGTAATCTGTGCGCTTTCCCTGATGGAAAGGTGGATTGCTGAATATGTAGTCGAAACGCCCTTCGACACTTTTCAGCCCGTCGCTTGCCGCAATGCTTGTCTCCAGTGCGAGGCGGGCTGAGTTCAGCTCGGTGCTTCTCAGTGCCATGGCGTCTACGTCGGTCAGGGTCACATCTAAAGCGTTGCAACGGGCTTTCATTGTCAGTCCGATAACACCGGAGCCACACCCCAGATCGAGCAGCTTGCCATGCGCAGGTGCAGGAACATGCTCCAGTAGCAGAGCAGTACCTCTGTCCAGTTTGCCGTGGCCGAAGACGCCGGGCAGTGTCATAAAGCTGAGATCTCCAGCCTTAAAAGAGCCGGCATAACGTAACCAGTTGGGGGCTTGATCCGTTTTGCTCAGTTGAACATTCCAGAGCGAGCAATGTCTGGCGCTGTCGATTTTCGTACTGGATTCGGAGAATGGTTTTACTGCGTTGCCAATGCTTTTCCCACCGGCGTCATTTGCGGCAACGATGTAGCAGTTATCCGTAACATGGCCGAGCATGCTGACCAGCGCTTGTCCGGCAGCTTTGGCTTTGGGCCATAGGAGAATCACTTTACGATCCGACATTGCTGCGATATCAGGAACACCAAACTGTACCCGATCTGCTGGTAACGCAGTCTGGTAGGCTTCCGCTGTCTGTAGGTCAGGCGTAGCGACGTGAACCTGCTCTTGCTTTAACAGGTCTACCCAGCCGGCTGGAAAGCGAGCTTCAGACCCAAGAATGGTCGTATTTGCCGTCAACAGTGTCGGATGGCGTAATAACAGTTCGTAGACGTTGCTCATTCGTTCAGGCCAGCAAGCACGTCTTTGACCGTCAGAGCATCTTGTTGCGCATCACGGTTAAGGGGTACGAGGCCACGCTCTCGCAGCGCGCTTGCCTGTGTTGGGTTCTGGCCGGTGCAGAAGATCAATTGCCCTGTTTCTGCCGCGAGTGTGCGTAGCGACTGCAATTGGTTTCCTTCGGGGGTATCGGCGACGCCGACAACGGCACCCTGCAGATTCTGTGTTCGTATCAGTTCAGACAGTTCCTGTGGAGTGGTCAGGCCAGCAAGGCGTATGACGCGGATGCCAAACTGCTTCAGCAGTATGCCAATCAATAAAAGCTCAAGATCATCGCTGTAGACGGTGTTGGCGAGTACCAGCGTGGCTTCTACCTCGCTGTCGCTGGACTCGCTCAGGCGCTGACTCAATCGTCCTTGCAGGAAACCTGCAAAAAACTGTAAGCGTGAAGCACCAAGTGGCTCGGTGATCTGCTCGCGCAGTTGCTGATGCAATGGCAGAAGCAGGAAACGCAACGCAATATCGACAGGGAAGAAACTGGTCACTTCGTCCATCACACGGGCAATTTCAGTGTCGTCGAAGTTCTGAATAGCGTCGGCCAGACGGGCTCGGTACTGAGACCATTGTGAAGGCTGTGCTGTGGTGACACTTACCTCCGGTTCAGGAGCACCATCTTCTAGCATGGCTTTCGCCTGCGAAATAGGGATGCCGCGTTGCAGCAAGGATACGACTTTGCGAATCAGCTGGATGTCCGCCTCGGTGTAGAGTCGATGTCCCTTTGCGGTACGCTTGGGGGTAATAAGCCCGTAGCGACGCTCCCAGGCTCGGAGTGTGATCGCGTTTACCCCGGTTTCATTTGAAACCACGCGAATCGGGTAGTAAGCAGCCTGAGGATCAGAGGAGGCAGACATGATTAAATTACTTCCAGAACTATACAAAGCAGTCCAAATTCTATAAGTAGTTGTACATAATGTAAAAGATTCAAAAGGCTGATACGCTCTCTCTGCGAATCAGCTATGTATTACACTACTGACAGGCCATGCTTCATGGATGCCGGTGTTAGAGTAAAAAGCGGAGATAATGATGGTCACAGACCTGAATGACGAGCAGGGCCCTATCAATCTTGAGTTGCTGAAGAAGGCAGTCGATGCATCAAACGATGGCATTGTGATTGCCGAGCAAGAAGGTGATGACAACATCCTGATATACGTTAACAAGGCGTTCGAGCGGTTGACCGGATATACAGCTGACGAAATCCTGTATCAGGATTGCCGTTTTCTTCAAACCGGAGATCGTGATCAGGAAGGGTTGCAGGAAGTTCGTCAGGCTCTGAAGGAAGGGCGCAGCACGCGCGTTGTTCTGCGTAATTATCACAAAGATGGAACTATGTTCTGGAATGAGCTGAGCCTGTCACCTGTGCGTAACGAGCAGGATCAGTTGACCTATTACATCGGTATTCAGAAAGATGTTACTGCTCAGATTGAGGCCGAAGCCCGTGCTCGCGCAGCAGAAGAAGAGCTGGCAGCCCTGAAAGCGCGACAATAGCGAATTTTGAACGATAAAAAAGGGAGCCATAGGCTCCCTTTTGTGTTTACGCGATCGGCTTACGCGTTTTTGTACGCTTCAGCAGAATCAAGGATCATCTGGCGCGCTTCATCAGCATTGCCCCAGCCTTTAACCTTAACCCACTTGCCTTTTTCGAGGTCTTTGTAGTTCTCGAAGAAGTGACCGATCTGGTCGCGCAGCAGCTGAGGTACATCGTCGATGTCGTTAACGTCGTTGTACAGCTGAGTCAGTTTCTCGTGTGGAACAGCAACCAGTTTCGCATCTTCACCGGCTTCGTCTTCCATGTTCAGAACACCTACTGGACGTGCACGGATAACAGAGCCCGGCGCGACTGGGTATGGCGTGACAACCAATACGTCGAGTGGGTCACCGTCGTCTGCGAGGGTGTTTGAGATGTAGCCATAGTTAGCTGGGTAGAACATCGGAGTTGCCATGAAACGGTCTACCATCAGGCAGTCCATGTCTTTGTCGATTTCGTATTTGATTGGGGCGTGGTTCGCCGGAATCTCAATCACAACGTAAACGTCATTGGGCAGGTCTTTGCCAGCGGAAATTGCGTTATAGCTCATGGTAGTTCCCGTAAAGTCAGAGTTTTTAACAACTGGCGCGGATTATAGACCTATCTAATGTGTCCTGTCAGTTCCACCGACGTATAAAGACTCTATAATCGAGGCGTGGAAATAACTAAAACGACAGAGAGGGTGTAATGAAGGGCTTTATCGGCTCGTTGGCAGTACTTTGGGCTATCACATCACAAACCGCATCAGCAGAAGATCTTTTCCTTCCTGATGCAGGCCTGGACGCGGATTTGTCGGGCATGGGAATAGTACCGGAAGTACTGACTGCGACACGGCTGAAACAGCCCAGGTCGGAGGTCCCCGGCAGTATGACGGTGATTACGGCAGAGAATATTGACCAGTGGGGAGTACGGACAGTACCTGAGCTGTTGAGATTCGTACCGGGTATGTTTGTGAAGCACGCTGATCAGGATTCCGTCGCGTACCATGCATCTAACCCTAATCTGATGCGCCGTATGCAGGTTTTGATTGATGGCCGTTCGGTTTATCGCGCCGGTATTGCATCGGTAATCTGGGAAGATATTCCGGTGGCACTGGAAGATATCCAGCGTATCGAGGTGTTTCGTGGGCCCAATGCGTCCTCTTATGGTGCCAATGCCTTTATGGCGGTCATCAATATCGTGACCTATCACCCAGCCGATACCCTTGGAATAAGAGCATTTGCTCGCTCCGGCCATCAGGGCGTTCGCGATTTTCAGATAAGCCACTCGGCCGAAGTCGGCGACTGGGTGTATCGTGCGACGGTCTCATCGAAACGGGATGACGGCTTTGATGGACGGGAGCGTAAGGGCGGACCTGAACGTCTGCCGGGCGACAATCTGCACGACGGCAGCGACGATCGATTTATCAGCATCAATGCCGCGACCCAACTGTCCGATCAGAGCCGGTTACTGGTTGAAGCGGCCTACAAAAACGGCGATCAGAGACTTCGACAGAATTTCGGTGAAGATTTGATTCCCCCTGTCGATGAAAACGAAAGTGGCTTCTTGATGGGGCAGTGGCAATACGATCATTCCCCAGGTCACACTTCTCAGTTGCGGGCATACTGGCAAGCCGAAAAGCGCCGCACGGATTATCGCAAGTGCGCTCCTGCCGTTGCCTTATCTCCTACTTTGAATGCCCTGTATCAACAAGATCCCTACTGGGCGCTGGTGATTGGTCGCTTGCAGTTACCTGAAGACTTAGTCACGCCCATTGCCCTTGGCATCGCTGATCCAGCAGACGTGGAAGCGCGCTTAGAAGAAGAGCTGGATAGGGAATACGATATTTCTCAATCGGATCTGGATCAGGCTCAGCTGATATTCGCCGAGGCCGGATTCGATGTCGATAATCTTACTTCAGTAGCTTGTGGGGACTACCAGCTCGATTTCGATGAGCAGCGTATTGATATCGAGTGGCAGGATACAGTGCACTGGAACGACTGGCTAAGAACAGTCGCCGGTATTAATTATCGTCGTGATGAAGTGCGATCAGAAACCTACTTTAACGGCACGGTAAGTAATGATCTGTTCCGCGTGTTTGCCAATGCAGAGCTGCGTCCGGTTGAGCGTGTGGTGCTTAACATCGGTGGCATGTATGAAGATGAAGACAAAAACACGGCGGTATTCTCGCCCCGCGTTGCCGCTAATTATCTGATTACTCCACAGCAAAGTCTGAGACTGGTGTACTCCACTGCAGTCCGCTCGCCTGACTTATTGGAGCAGTCGCCCGACTACAGTCTTCATGTAACCGATCTGACCGATAATTATCTTGGGCTCGATGCAGGTACTTTTTTTGCGACTCAGACCGGTGCATACGGCGACCTGGACCATGAGCGCATCACCAGCTGGGAGTTGGGTTATTACGGTCGGTTGCCGACGCCTAAGCTGGAAATGGACATAAAAGTCTACCGGGATCACCTTTATCAGCTGATTTCCGATCCGATCAACCTGTTCACACCGGACGTCAGCGCGGACACCACGATGAATATCAAAGGGGTCGATTGGCACTTTACGTGGCAACCCGTGAAGGGGCATGCCCTGTGGTATTCCGGTGCTTATCTCAATGCTGATGTTCGCTTAAACGACACGGCGAATCTCTCATCTAAAGAATCTAACGATCTGCAAGCTGTGGAAACTCGTTTGAGTTCAGAGTTCAGCCACAACCTGAGCTGGAGTGCGTCGTTTGGTGAGTGGCGTCTGACTCAATCTTACTTCTGGCACCGCAGTTACAATAACTACTCGTCTGGAAGGAATACGCCATATCGTCGCTACGAAATGAATTTGCAAAAAGACTGGTTAGTAAACGGTTTGACGATAGAAACCAGTGGCTTTCTTCATCGTTTGATTGATGACAGCCCCATCGCTTACAGAACCAACTACATCGAGGATCGGTATCTTGGTTATGTACAGGTTGGTGTGAAATTCTGATGCGTTTGGTGGGCTTCGTAGTCCTGCTTCTCAGCATGGCGATCAGCCATGCTGATGTTGTGGTGCTGTCTGAAGCTCACTCTCCCGCCTTACAGCAGTTAGTTGTCCGCTTGTCTGATGCCTTGGCGAAGCCGGTCTCGCTTCGTCAGGAGGCTTCGGAACTCAGTGCCGATGATATCGTGATCCTCGCCGGGGACGGTGCGGTCACCGGATGGCGGGGTAAACAACAGAGCATCGCTGTTTGGGCTCGTCGGGAGGCGATACTCGCCAATGTTGATCGGCTGTCGAGTGGCATCTTCTCTGAGCCGCCTTTGCAACGGCAATTGGACCTCGCGCGCGCGGCGTTTCCCGGTGATCAGATTTCAGTATTGATGTCTGATTCTGCTCCTGAGTGGCTCAGGCAAGAGGCGAGTGTCTTGTCCGGTGAGAACTACTCACTGGTTGAAAAGCGCGCTAACCAGAGTCTGAATCATGTTCTGCGACAGGCGCTTGCCAAACATGACGTCATTCTTGGTACGGCTGATCCCGCAGTCTTCAATGCCAGTACGATCAAAAATATTCTGATTACCGCTTACCGCCAGAATATCCCCTTGGTAGGGCCGCATCAGGCCTACATCCGTGCAGGCGCAATTGTAACGACGTACAGCTCGCTCGACGATACGGTTGCCCGGCTGGTGGATCTGCTCAGCGCGGATTCTCTTCCCCCTCTCGCACACAATCCCTATTTTTCCGTACTCAAGAACGAACAGGTTGCTCGCTCTCTCGATATCACCTTGCCGGACAATATCGATACACTTCTCAACAAGTGATGGTTCCATTAAATTGCCGTGTTATTATTGGGCGAAAGAGCCGCACCGACTATAACAATACGGCTCAGGACAATTTGGCCCTCTAAACCCGTCGAGATGAGAGCATGGATGCATTGATCAAGGGAATTCTTACCCTGATGCTATTCCTCAGTGTGTACAGAGTACACGCTGATGTTGCCATGGTCGTGCCTGTTCCAAATGCGCAGACGCAGTCCCTTGCTACTGAACTGGAAGCTGCACTACAGCTTCGCCATCAGGACGAGGGTGTAGATGTTATCAGTCCACCGGCCAACCCTGATGTTCTTCAGCGCTACTCCCTGATCGTTACGGTCGGCGCTTCGGTTCTGACTGAAATCCAGAAACATAAAGCGTTGCTGCAGAGCACGCCGGTTGTGGCGACCTATATTTCTGAGCAGGATTATCATAATCACCGCGAACTTCTTTCGACAGGCGTATACGTCGAGCCGCCACTGCATCGGCAGATAGCACTGGCTCAACTGTTGTTTGGTGACGACGCGCCTTTGGGGATTCTGGTACCAGAATTTGATGCCCGTGTGGTGGATGACGCGGATGTAAGCGTGTATCCCGTGAAATCCAATGACAACCTGAATCAGACATTGGTCCGGCTTTTGACGGAGAACCGTGCGTTAATCGGGGTGTACGACACTGAGCTGTACAGCTCAGAGAACATCAAAAGCATTCTGATCACATCTTACCGACACAACCGACCCATGATTGGCCCATCACTGGCTTATTTGCGAGCGGGGGCGTTGGCGACCACGTACAGCAATACTGATGACGTGATCCGCCGTCTCATCGAAATCATCGAGCAAGGGCTGTATACATCCCAGAGTTATCCCCCGCCGGATTTTAACCCTTATTTCAGGGTAGGGCTGAATGAGCAGGTCGGGCGGTCATTGAATATGCTGATGCCGGATGCCGATGAACTGGGACGAGAGCTACTGCTCAGGGAAACTCAGCAATGACTCAGAAGCGCTGGTCTATCAAGCACTGGTCTATCAGGCAGTGGTCGATCCGGCGCAGAGCTATTGTTCTCGCCGCGGTCCCTGCGTTGATGACGGTGATTATTCTGACCTTGCTGCATATGTCGCAACGTTGGAATGAAACCGGGCAAAACAGCGAATCGACGGTCAAGCTCATGGTAGAGAGCATCAGTGCTGCGGCTGAATATCCTCTTATTTCTGGTAATTATGAACTGCTCGGTCCGTTGATTGATGCGGCTCTGAATCGTCCTGACATTGCCGTAGTAAAAATCCGCGATCCTGATGGAGAGCTTTTGATAATCCGTTACGCGAGTGCGTTTGAGGATCTTGATCCCCATGGTATTCGTTATTTCCGGCAAGAGATTGCTCGAACCGTCGTTGATCTTACCCCATCCGATCTCGATGATTTTTCGGGTTTAAATACCGTCATGAGTGAGTCGACGGTGAGTAACGACCCGCTTGCGGTTATCGAAATAGGCATGACGGACCATTTTATACACGCCCGCGAGCGTGAGATCCTTTACCAGTCTATTGCGGCGGGTGTTCTGGTTGTACTGCTTGCGGCACTAACGGGTGGATATATCGCCTTAATGATCGTCAGGCCGTTGGAGCGTCTGGTTGGATTTATGGCTGAATTGTCAGATGGTAAATTCTGGCAGCGTACAACCGAATCGGATGGCGCCGAGCTCGGGCGGCTGCAGGCGAGTAGCAATCGACTGGCCGAAGCCCTGGAGTCTGCACAAGCTGAGCAGGAGAAAACCACCGCCAGGCTGTTGCGAGAGCAAAAACGCGCCAAGGCCGCGAGTGCCGCGAAAAGTCAGTTCCTGGCAATGATGAGTCACGAGTTACGTACCCCTCTTAATGGGGCCGTGGGCATGCTTGAGTTGCTTGAGCAAGAGATGCCGTCACGGATCTTCGAGGATCAATTGTCACACGCTGAGGAATCGCTGGTGCAGCTGGGACAGTTACTCGACGACATTATGGTGGTCGCCGATGCGGATCAGAAGTCGATTTCTGCTGCTCCTGAGTATTGTCTGTTGGGAGAGTACCTGACGCCTCTGATCAGTGCTCTTCAGGCGCAGGCGATGTCGCAGGGTCTGTCCTTTATCAGCGATGTGGATGAACGCCTGCGAGAAACCCCCGTTCTGACCTATCCCGGTCTTGTGCGTCAGATCGTCCGCCACCTCTGCGACAACGCTTTGAAGTTTACGTCTGAAGGGCTTGTTTCGGTTGTTCTCAAACTGAAAGACGACAACCTTAGTATTCTTGTGACGGATACAGGTATTGGAATCCCAGAGAATGCTCATCAGACCATCCTTCAGCCGTTCTCACAGTTACAGTCGGATCATAACCGCGCGTTCGAAGGCGCGGGGCTGGGGTTAACCATCACGTCTCATCTTGTCCGATCTCTGGAGGGGCAGTTGACGTTTGATGTGAATCCGGGAGGCGGAACCCAGGTAACGGTGACGTTACCGCCAGTTTCTTTGAGGGACGCTAGCGCAGCAGAAACGGGTCCGGACGGGTCCGATCAGGCAGCCTCTGCTGAGGACGAACCATCTGCTTCAGTGTGTTATCAGCGATTGTTGATTGTCGAGGATAACGAGGTAAACCTTAAGGTGGCAGAGAAAATGCTCGCGCGTATTTATCCTGACTTCCAGATATCTGCCGTCACCTCTGGAGAGGGCGCGCTCCAGATTGTTGAATCCGAAGACTTTGATCTTATCTTGCTGGATTGTCAGATGCCGGGGATGGATGGTTTCGAAACCAGCAAAAAACTAAGAGAGCAGGGGTATCGGGGAGCCATTATTGCCTGTACCGCAAACACGACTGATCAGGTAGAAGAGCGATGTCTGGCCTGCGGAATGAATGACTACATGGCGAAGCCAGTATCTTTGGAAGGAATGCGCCTGATGACTCAAAGGTGGCTTCCGGAGAATGCCACCTGATTATCTCTGAGTCACGGCGCTATGGTGATTACTTGTGGTAGGAGCAGGCTTTTTCCACTTCTGCCGATGATCCCATCACTACGGATACGCGCTGATGAATCGCCTCAGGGTCGACTTCCATAATATCCTCAAATGCGGTGCTGGCTTTACCACCGGCCTGTTCGATCAGCATGCTCATCGGGTTGCCTTCGTACATCAGACGCAGCTTGCCAGGCTTGGCAGGATCGCGATTGTCGAACGGGTACATGAAAATGCCGCCGCGAGTCAGAATACGATGAATCTCTGCCACCATGGATGCAATCCAGCGCATGTTATAACGCTTGCCGAGCGGGCCTTCTTCACCCTTCAGCAGGTCACCAACGTAGCTCTGCATCTCTGGCAACCAGAAGCGTTGATTCGACATGTTAATGGCAAATTCCTGTGTTTCAGCAGGTACCTGAATGTGCTCGCGCTGCAATACGAATTCACCAATGCGCGGGTCCAGCGTGAAGCTGTGTACGCCTTCGCCGGTGCTGAATACGAGTAAGGTTGAAGGGCCGTACAGGACATAACCCGCAGCGACCTGCTTGCTGCCTTTTTGCAGATAGGTTGCTTCGTCGCCACCTGCGGCACCCGGAGCGGCTTTCAGGATCGAGAAAATAGTGCCCACGGTGACGTTGACGTCGATATTTGAGGACCCGTCCAAAGGATCAAACAGAACCAGATAGTCTCCATCAGGGTTGCAGGCGACCGGATCAGGTTCTTCTTCACTGGCCAGTCCCTTCACGCAAGGCATGGCTGCCAGGCAATCTTTGATCAGATCGTTGGATATGACGTCCAGCATCTTCTGCGATTCGCCCTGAACGTTTTCTTGCCCGGCACTGCCCAGTACGCCAGCTAATGCCCCAAGGTGCAGGCGGTGGGATATATCTTTGCAGGCGACCATTAAGCCATCAATGATGTCGGCGACGTCGGAATCCTTGCAATGGTTATCGAGAAAAGTGCGCAGGCGCTGCATGCTCTGAACCTCATAGTCCTGAAATAAGTAATGTGGCGCATACTACCTGAAAATGTGAGGAAATTCAGCGGCGGTTGGGGACAGAGCAGTGGGCGTGTAAACTAGCCGCATCAAGATAACAGTGGTCAATCAATGAAGCTTCACATCCTCGGAATCTGCGGTACGTTTATGGGCTCTCTGGCACAGCTGGCCAAGGCGCAAGGGCACTGCGTTTCTGGTTCGGATACGGGGGTTTATCCGCCGATGAGTGACCAGTTAAGGCAGGCGGGCATTACCCTGACAGAAGGGTTCGATCCGACTGTCATTCCTGACGATGTGGACATGGTAGTCATTGGCAATGCTATGGCCCGTGGTAACCCCTCTGTTGAATATGTGCTTGAACGCGGTATCCCGTACACGTCAGGTCCTCAATGGTTAGGCGATCATATTCTCAATGGTCGATGGGTCTTAGCAGTTGCGGGGACACACGGTAAAACGACAACCGCCAGTATGCTTGCCTGGATTCTCGACTTTGCCGGCATGGCACCGGGGTATCTGATCGGTGGTGTGCCGCAGAATTTCACCGTGTCGGCCCGCTTAGGAGAAACTCCTTTCTTCGTTATTGAAGCGGATGAATATGACACAGCATTTTTCGATAAGCGCTCCAAGTTCGTTCACTATCATCCGAGGACATTGGTAGCCAATAATCTTGAATTTGATCACGCTGATATCTTCCCTGACCTGGCTGCCATCGAACGTCAGTTCCATCACGTTATCCGCACTGTGCCTGCCAGCGGAAAGATAATTCGTCCAGCGTACTGTGAGCCGATGGACAGAGTGCTCGGGATGGGCTGCTGGAGTGATCTGGCGTCGTTTGGTTCGGAAGGGGCTGACTGGCAGTGGAGTCTGAAAGATCAGGATGGCAGCGCATTTTCTGTGCTGCATCAGAATGACTCTTATGAGATTAATTGGTCATTGTGTGGCCTTCATAATGTCAGTAACGCGGTTGCTGCGATGGCGGCAGCTCATCATGTAGGGGTAAAACCCGATATTGCTGCTGCGGCGCTGAGTCAGTTCCAGTCGGTGAAACGACGTATGGAGCGGGTTAATCCAAATGATCGGGTTCCGGTCTACGATGACTTTGCTCACCATCCTACGGCTATTGCTACCACGCTGGCTGGTGCCCGGGCACGTATTCATAAGCCGGAAAGTGGTGAATCTGAAACAGAAAGAACAACTGCTGGTCGTTTACTGGCGGTTCTTGAACCAAGATCCAATACGATGAAGGCCGGCGTGCACAAGGACACCCTGGCTGGTAGCGTTGACGCCGCTGACGCGACCTTTTGGTTCGAACCTGAAAACTTAAACTGGTCGATCAGCGACGTGCTGGAATCCTGTGCCTCACCTGCGCATGCCTACAAAAATACCGACGAACTGATTCAGGCTGTGGTTGCTTATGCGAAACCCAACGATACCATTGTGGTGATGTCGAATGGCGGATTTGAGAACCTGCCACGACGATTAGCTCATGCATTGGAGATCGTTGAATGACTGAAGTAAGCCAAAAGCAAAGAGTATTGATAGCGGTTACTGGTGCGTCCGGTTCGGCCTATGCGCTTAGGCTGGGACAATCCTTAATCGCTGCAAACGTCGGTGTTGACTATATTTTTTCTAAAGCAGCGCTTCTTGTATTGGCCACTGAAACCAACTTTTCTTTACCCTCTAAACCTCAGGCTCAAGCGGAAAAATTGGCGGAGTACTTTGGCTGTGAGGAAGGTGATGTTCGAGCTTATGCTCGTGAAGACTGGATGGCCCCTTGGGCATCCGGATCGGGCCAGCCAGGGCCGATGGTTGTATGTCCATGCAGTACCGGAACCTTGTCTGCAATTGCTACCGGCGCCAGCAACAATCTGATCGAACGGGCTGCGGATGTTGCATTAAAAGAACGCCGGAAACTGATTCTGGTTCCGCGAGAGACCCCATTTTCTGAGATTCACCTGAGCAATATGCTGACCTTAAGCAAAATGGGTGCTGTAGTGATGCCCGCATGTCCGGGTTTCTATCATTCCCCGGAATCCATTAACGATCTGGTGGACTTTGTTGTGGCACGCATAATGAACCAGCTCGGTGTTGACCATAGCCTGATGCCTCGTTGGGGAGAATCCTAGGAAAATCGTTGCGCAGATTGATAATTGTGCGGAGTGACGCAAAGTTGCTACCTTCCCCACACATTGAGCGCATGAATACCGATATACTATCCGGCAGATAACCCGGGATAATAACGGACCGCTGTTTCGGTCCACTTGAGGAATAATAAAAACTATGTGGCGTTCTCCACTCGCGCTGGCACTGTTGGCCGCTCTGTCATTACCCGCTTATGCGGCACTGGATGATCTGGACAACGACGGTATCGCCGACGCTCAGGATCCCGACCGGGATGGAGATGGCTTACCTAATTTTCTTGAAGCGGCTGCGGGTTTCGACCCTGATGTGCCTGATCAGACTGATCTGGATGGCGATGGCATTCCTGATTCCATTGATGACGATATGGATAATGACGGTGTGCTCAACCAGAAGGATGCTTTTCCTAAAGATGCACGTGACTGGAAAGATACTGACGCCGACGGTGTAGGGGATAATACAGACCAGGATCTGGACGGTGACGGTATAGGTAACAAATACGAAGAAAAACTGGGCTTCGATCCTCTTTCGTCCAGTTCCCGCCCGAAAGACAACGACCGTGACGGTATCCCTGATTTACTTGATCCGGACATGGACAACGACGGTGTCGCCAACGCCAGCGATGCGTTCCCGCTGAACAAAGATGAATGGTCTGACTTTGACCGCGATGGAACGGGGGATAACAGCGACAGCGATCTCGACGGTGATGGCGTAAGTAACGATTTCGAACTGGAAGCCGGTACCGACCCGAAAGACCGGTTCTCCGCTCCTGCTGACAACGATCGGGACGGCATTCCCGATATTCTCGACGATGACCGTGACGGCGACGGCGTCCCCAACGATGATGACCTTTATCCCGACAACAGTGCTGCTTGGGCAGACACGGACGGTGACGGCATTCCTGATAACGAAGATCCTGATGCAGATAACGACGGTGTACCGAACGTGTTCGAGATGCACTTAGGCACCGGCGTACTTGATCCGAACAGCACACCTTCTGATATCGATGGCGATGGCATGCCAGACTATTTCGATTCTGACCTCGATGGTGATGGCGTAGATAACAGTTCCGATGTGTTTCCGTCTGACGGCGAAGAATGGTTAGACACCGATGGTGATGGCATAGGGGATAATCGTGATCCCGATCGTGACAACGACGGTTACACCAATGATATCGAAGAGATAGCGGGTTCTGATGATCTGGACCCGGCTAGCAAACCCCGGGACCTCGACAAAGACGGTATCGTTGATGTTCTTGATGACGATATAGACGGTGACGGGCACCTGAATGAGCAGGACGCATTCCCCGAAGACGGTTCTGAATGGGACGACTTTGACGGTGATGGTATCGGCAATAATTCCGATGAAGACAACGATAACGATGGCATTAACAACGAGTTCGAGCTGACGTTAAGTTTTGATCCTTTCGACGCCAATAGCGTACCAGCCGACTTCGATTCAGATGGTATCCCAGACGAATTGGATACTGACATTGACGGTGACACCATCGGCAATGAGATGGACCTTTTCCCTCGTGACCCGACAGAATGGTTCGACCTGGATGGTGATGGTATTGGTGACAACCGGGACCGTGATCGCGATGGCGATGGCATCAGTAATCTCTATGAAGAACAGGCGGGAACCAACCCAGCTGATGCGGCTTCGGTCCCTGTTGATTCCGATTCTGACGGCATCCCAGACGTAGTCGACCCAGATCGCGACGGTGATGGCTACCTCAACCAAGAAGATGCGTTTCCAGATAATCCACTGGAATGGGCGGACCTCGATGGCGACGGAGAGGGCGACAACATCGACCTGGATGTGGATGGCGACGGCATCAGTAATGAATATGAAGTCCGTTTGGGTACAGATCCGCGTGATCCGGAGAGTGTGCCTTCTGATTTAGATCAGGATGGTATCCCCGATGCGCTGGATAAAGATATCGATGGCGACCAGGTGCCCAACGGTGAAGATGTATTTCCACTGAATCGGAAAGAGTGGAGTGACACAGACGGCGACGGTCAGGGTGATAACAGCGATACCGACATTGACGGCGATGGCATTATTAACCGCTACGAGTTGGAGCTATCGTACGATCCTTACGATGCAAGTAGCACGCCTTCTGATCAGGACAAGGATGGCATCCCGGATGAGCTCGATAACGACAGGGATAACGACGGCCACGACAATGATGCCGACGCATTCCCTGACGATCCGACGGAGTGGGCCGATTTTGACGGAGATGGCATTGGTGATAACAGCGATACCGATCTCGACGGTGACGGGTTTAGCAATGTCGTTGAGGAGCGCGACGGGACTGACCCGTGGAACAAGGCAGATTATCCGGACTACAACGCGCCGGTGATCGGCGATTTTGAATGGCTCAACGAGCAAAAAGCCCTGTCAGGTATGGCCTTTGACGATGGGCGGGGCATTCGCTCTATTCATCTTGAAAGTGTGATGGGTGACAGGTGCGACGGGTTCGTATCCTACCCGGGACACTTTATGGTGCCGTGCAGCATTATCGGAAACAGCTCCAATTGGACGTTAATCGTTGAAGATATTTTCGGTAACCGCGCACAGAAAAGTGTCAATTTCGAATAATTCGGGTGTCTCGCTCGCACGCACCGGGCGAGACACGAATCCCTGACTATACTGAGGAGACGTTTCTCATAGAGCTCCTCCGGGGAGAGTTATGTCACTCAATTGTGTTTTCTGTAAGAAGCCTGTCTTTGGCACTACGGGTTTCACTGTGCCGGGCGAAGGGCCTGCTCACCAGCATTGCTATCAGGCGCACTCCGCGCTGGCGAGGACCTTCCAGTCATTAGACATCAGTAAACTCAGTGACGACGAATTGTTGGATCTTCAGGACATGCTGCTGGCTGAGGTGAACGACAGACGGCGACGAGATGAAGGGAGTGACGACGAAATTGAGTTGTTCTGAGGCTGTCCGATCCTGATAGACTGTCGTTTTATCTCTGTGGTTTTACATGGTTATTGAGAACTCTTCAGACCTGATCCGTCAGTGGCAAGCCGTGGTGCTTGCGGATGGCCAGTCGGCAGCAGAAGCCGAACTGATTAACGGTAACGCACTGGTTATCTCTGGTGGTGGCATTGCGCTGTTCAGTAAACCGGGCGATTGCGTGAACCCGCTATCGGGTGGTCTGATCCGTCATGCTTCCTTCCCCGATCATATCTCCCCTCCAGTCGCACCATTTATTGACCGTCACCGCGCTGGATTTGTCGGTTTGACGGGTGGACTGGCTCTACTTATCGGGTTGAACGATCTGCGGATGTACGCCAGTGCGAACGATGCGCTGCGCAACCGGGATATGCTGCTAGAGTTGTCCTTAGCACCTAATTAGTCGACCCAAGCCAGCAGTACTTCGCGTAAATCCTGCGTGCCGTAGGAAACCAGCAGTGGTACTCTCTGACTTTTGTTGTTGTCTTACTTACCCGGATAATTCCCTTGGCAATCAGTAGCTTCCATACTCATATCATCGGTGCCGAACAACCAGTTGGCCGATACCTCAGCCGACTACTGGCTGAGCAAAACCTGATTCATCGTGGTGTAACCCTAGCCAGCGATGAAAGGCCAATGTTGCAGGCCAGCGCTCGTCCGGTTTACGTGGTGATCCCAACGCTGAATGACGATTCTGAGCTCGATGCAGCTCGGGTTTGGGTTGAGAAGGCGCAAGAGGAAGGAGCGGTGATCCTGTTCGTATCAACACTGCATCGGTTTGCGCAGAGTGATACGACGGTTAATGAGTCAGCAACGCCCTCAGACAGTACCAATCTTGCGAATCGTTTCGCCGAGCTTGAATCCCTTGTTAGCCAAAACGCTCAGCACATCATCCTGCGTGTTGGGCAGCTACTCACCCTGGAAGGGGGAGACTTTGCGAGTCAGATTTTGGCGCACATACGCAGCCAGCCGAAACTCGCGTTGGATATGCAGAAGCAGTTTGAGCCTACCCCTGTCGACGATGTGGCGATCGTGATTCTGGCCATGCTTCGCCAGATTAACCTGGCTGATGATCTGTGGGGGGTGTATCACTTTTCTGGTGTTGAGCCCGTGTCTTCATATGCATTCGCTGAAGCCTTGCTCGCCGAAGCGGGTCAGTTTGAGGATTTATCACAGGTTGAACTGACGACAGAGCAGGGCGCAATGATGCCTCAGGTATGGGCGCCTGTTGCAGAGCATAATGTGATTTTTCATACCTTTGGTATAAAGCAGAAAGCCTGGAGGCAGGGGCTTGCGCGATTGGTGCGAGCTTACTACGACGACGTTGTTGAAGCCTGATCTCAGCTGCCTGTATTGAAGGTCGCGGACTTCTGGTATAGATCCATCAGTTTGTCAGTAATCAGGCTGCGGATACTCTCTCTTTCCAGCGATGACAGGCCAGATAACTCGCTCAAGCGCAGTCGGTGCAAGTGCAGGCACGGAAGCTTATCATTGAACTCACGTAAATCCCCTTTCATCAGCACCGGGAGGAAGGGATCGTCGCTGTTTGTCCGGCGCAGAATCTGGCGCATTCCTTCCTGAAAAGGAATAGGTACCGAACGTACCTTCTTATCTTTGTGTGAAATCACCAGATACAACCCTTGTTTACCGATCAGATTACCGGGAATAACGTGTAACCCAGTAGCGGTGACGGCGTTAGGATTGAGGTGGCTGAAGGTGTCGTGAAACGCATAAGGATCAGGAAGAATCACCATCTGACGATGCGCTTCTTCAGGAAAAAAGATGCTGTAGTTGGTATATAGCTGTCGCACGGAAGTAGAAAAAACACAGAAGCGGTTTTCGAACTGCTTAACGAAGTTCATCGCGCGTTTATGCTGATTGAGCTTCTCTAGATCCCAGACCAGATCGCTGTTCTGTTGCTGTTGCGCTACTGTGTTCATCGAAAACCTCCATCAGACATGCGGTTCGCGGGCCCGCTTATTTTTTTCGAATTATGAATCCGAGGTGACGGCATTGGCTACACCTCGTCGTTCTTTATTGCCACTTTCTGACAATTGCGTGACGCTGGATTAGTCGTCATGAGCCATAAGGCTGGTAGAGGTGTATTCTGATCCGGTCAGTAGAAAAAGTATGGCAGCGACTATAAGAAAAAAGTGTGATCAAGCTAACGGTTCTTTTCAGGTCAATGTAAAGAGTTTGTCTGCTTGACCTGATAGGATAATGACTATTTGTGCCATCTTTAGCCAAGGGTCCTCTCCGCTGCCCTTTGCTGCAAGATCAGCATCCGCTGCAGTCGCGAGAGCGCGATGCAGGTCTTTCATCGAGAGCCGTTGTAATGCTGCTTTGTATGGGCCCTGCTGACGAGGCCAGACGCCCTGTGAGCGGAATCCCTCGGACAACGCCTGTGCGCCCTCGCAGGGTTTCAGTGCGATAAGCTGGCGTATTTTACGCGTCATTGCACCCAGCACCATAATAGGCTCATGCCCCTCGGACTTCAGGTGGCTGAGCATGCGATTGGCTTCACCTATTTTTCCCATCAGACAGGCGTCAGCCAGACCGAACGCATCAAAACGGGAACTGTCGCCGGCGCTCTGCATAATCACATCTTCTGTAATTGTGCTTTCCCCCAGCATTCTGAGCTTCTCAATTTCCTGAACAGCAGCCAGCAGGTTGCCTTCGGTCTGGTGCGCCAAAGCTGAGACGGCTGCTGGATCAGCCTGGAGCCCCGCCATTTGCAGACGACGTTTTAACCATCCGGGGTATTGGTTTCGCTCCATCGGCCAGATAGGGACCACGACTCCGTGCTTCTCAATCGCTTTATACCAGGCGGTTTTTTGCGTTTTTGCATCCAGCCGTGGGCATATGATCAGCAGAATATTATCGGGGGAAGGATGCTCGGCGAGCTCTTTGACCGTCTCACCCTTGTCTGAGGGTTTACCGTTTGGAATCCGCAGTTCCAGTAACCTTCGGCTGGCAAACAATGACATCGCAGATGCTTCTTCGCGTAAGTGACGCCACTCGAAACCGGCCTCTGCGTGAAATAACTCGCGCTCATCGATACCTGCTTGCCGGACGGCAGCACGAATTTCGTCGCAGGCCTCCATGACCAGTAGGGGATCATCGCCTGAGATGAGATAGCAGGGTGCCAGCGTCTTTGCGAGATGCGGCGACAGCTGATCCTGACGAAGCTTCATTCAATGCGCTCCAGTCGTCGCATCAGACGGCTGAGCAGATCGGAATTCAGTGCATCTTTCAGTTGCGCTTCTTCTTGCTGTGTTGCGACCACATTATTGACGTCATTCTGCAGTGTCCGTCGAGCTTCAACGACGAAGCTCTGAACGTCGTCCTGACGGGTTACTGTAACGTCCAGCAAGCCGTTAAATTCGTACTCTGCAACTTGTCCTACGCTGTTTACCGATAATGTTCTCCGCTCAACAACGTATTCATTAATCTCGATTTGCGCAGGAGCGTCCAGGGCAGATTCGGGCACGACAACATCGTTGAAGCGCAGCCGTTGAATAAGCTGATCCCGGATAGTCTGAGGGCCGCCACTCACGTGAATGATACGGAAGCCTTCGGGCAATTCAGAGACACCACGCAGATGCCAGCCGCAACTGGCGATCAAACTTAGTGATAAGAATAGAATCAGGTGGCGCATATTAATTCCGAAAAGTAGTAATTCCGAAAAATCGAAATCCCGAAGGTTATATTTTTACTCAAACTCGGTGCTTCGGGAGCGTCAACGAGGCCGCTATGGCAAGGCAAAACCCAGATTGAAAGCGCAGTTTATACGTCATAAATGAGCATTTTAATCTGGTTTTTAACACCGCCAGAGCAACGCAGTTAGCTCCACGAATTAGCAACTCAGGCAGCTTCAAATCAATTGGCCACGATGTTGACGAGCTTCCCTGGCACGACAATCACTTTACGTACTGTTTTGCCATCAATCTGGGCTTTCACACTGTCGTCTGCCATGGCCATCGCCTCCAGCTCGTCTTTGCTGGCGGTAGCGGGCGCTTCCAGTTTGGCGCGCACTTTACCGTTTACCTGAACGATCAGCAGGATACTGTCTTTCTCCAGCGCTTTTTTATCGACCACCGGCCAAGGTGCATCCAGAACCAGACCCTCGTTACCAAAGGCTTCCCACAGAGACTGGGCAATGTGCGGAGCAATTGGTGACAGCATGCGCACCACGGCGTCCAGACCTTCGGCGACGACAGCACGAGCACCGGCGCTATCGAGTTTCTGCTTCTGCAGGGTGTTGATCAATTCCATCACTGCAGCAATGCCAGTATTGAAGCTGTAACGACGGCCTACGTCGTC
>PDUK01000133.1 GCA_006212115.1 Thalassolituus sp.
ACGTCAGTGCTGATGTGTGGCATGAACTTCTCGCGCAGCAGAGGTACGGCAGCGTGAGAGAACAGGTAGTTACCGTATTCAGCTGTGTCAGAGATAACCACGTTCATCTCGTACAGCTTACGACGTGCAATCGTGTTCGCGATCAGTGGCGTTTCGTGCAGAGACTCGTAGTAAGCAGATTCTTCAACGATACCGCTTTCAACCATAGATTCGAACGCCAGCTCAACACCAGCCTTGATCATTGCAACCAGCATGATGCCGTGGTCGAAGTATTCCTGCTCGTCGATTTCAACGTCAGACGCTGATGCTTTTTCGAAGCCAGTTTCTGCGGTTTCTTCACGCCATTTCAGCAGGTTTGCATCGTCGTTCGCCCAGTCAGCCATCATAGTGGAGGAGAATTCGCCTTCCATGATGTCAGCCTGGTGCTTGCGGAACAGAGGACGCATCAGTTCTTTCAGGTCTTCAGCCATGTCAAACGCAACGATTTTCGCTGGGTTAGACAGACGGTCCATCATGTTAGTGATGCCGCCGTACTTCAGCGCTTCAGTGACAGTTTCCCAACCGTACTGGATCAACTTAGAGGCGTAGCCTTCGTCGATGCCGTCGGCAACCATTTTCTCGAAGCCCAGGATCGCGCCAGTCTGCAGCATGCCGCACAGAATGGTCTGCTCGCCCATGAGGTCAGACTTAACTTCAGCAACGAAAGAAGATTCCAGACAACCAGCGCGGTGACCGCCAGTGGCAGCAGCCCATGCTTTAGCGATGTCCCAGCCTTCGCCTTTAGGGTCGTTTTCTGGGTGAACAGCGATCAGAGTCGGTACACCGAAACCACGCTTGTATTCTTCACGTACTTCAGAACCTGGGCACTTAGGTGCAACCATCACAACAGTCAGGTCTTCACGGATTTGCATGCCTTCTTCAACGATGTTGAAACCGTGGGAGTAACCCAGGCAAGCGCCTTCTTTCATCAGCGGCATAACGGCAGTAACAACAGCAGTGTGCTGCTTGTCTGGCGTCAGGTTCATCACCAGGTCAGCCGTTGGGATCAGCTCTTCGTAGGTACCTACGTTGAAGCCGTTTTCAGTCGCGTTTTTCCACGACTGACGCTTCTCTGCAATGGCTTCTGCACGCAGGGTGTAAGAAACATCCAGACCCGAGTCGCGCATGTTCATGCCCTGGTTCAGGCCCTGAGCACCACAACCAACGATGACAACTTTTTTACCTTTCAGGAATTCAGCTTCAGAAGCGAATTCAGAACGGTCCATGAAACGGCAGCGGCCGAGTTGATCCAGCTTTTGCTGGAGGTTCAGAGCAGAGTATTAAAGTAGTTCTGACCCATCACAATTCTCCTAAGTAATTGAAGCTACCTGCGTTGCCAGAGCGGTGTTGGAAGCCCCTTCCACAATGCTCATTTACGCTCAGTAAACTCCGCTTATGGAAAGGCCTTCCGCCTTGCTCTGACTGCCTCGCCTACGCTTCTCATACGATGATGAAAGTCATAGGTTCAAAGCAGCTTCGTTATATTGTTGATATAAAAATTCGGAACGAATGATAGGTGATGAGCGTCGTTGCGTAAAATGCTATTATTGCGGGAGTCCGTTGCATTATTTGCAATCAATCTCTTTCCTCGGTAATAGCGTATGGAATACAAAGACTTACGGGTCTTCCTCACCGTTGTTGAAGCTCAACATCTTGGCCGTGCGGGTCAGCAATTACACATGAGTCCATCAACACTCAGCCGTCGTATCAGTCGTATGGAACAGGATGCGGGCGCTCAGTTACTGATACGTGACAGCGGGCCGTTAACGTTGACGCCAGCCGGCGAGCTGTTTCGCCAGCACGCAGAGCAGACCCTAGACGCATGGCAGTCATTGAGGTCGGCCGTGAATACCGATATCAGCGATCTCGAAGGGTCTTTGACATTGTTTTGCTCGGTCACAGCGAGTTATTCATTTCTTGCTGATTTGCTTGCTCGATTCCGTGAGCGTTATCCCCGCGTAGATCTACGCGTGCGTACAGGTGATGCCGCAGAGTCTATCCCTCGTGTGGAAACGGGCGATGCCGATGTGGTTATCGCCGCACGCCCGGAGCAGCTGGCGGCGGGGCTGACCTTTCGTGGTATTTCTGAATCACCGCTTCTGTTTATTGCTCCTAAGGCGGTTGGTACGGTACCGCAGTTATCGACGTCCGAAATAGATTGGTCAGGTGTGCCCATGGTGCTATCTGAAACCGGATTAGCCAGAACCCGCGTTAACCGCTGGTTTGAGTCCCGGGGGTTGAATCCAAATATATACGCGCAGGTCAGCGGGCATGAGGCCATCGTCAGTATGGTGGCACTCGGCGTGGGTGTTGGGGTCGTACCGCAGGTGGTGTTGCAGAATAGCCCCTTGGCGAACCGGGTGCGCGAGTTACGCGTGACGCCCGAACTGGAGCCTTTTCATATCGGCTTATGCTCAAGGACCGAGCGTCTCAACGAGCCAGTATTGCAGGCGTTATGGCAAGCAGCGGGGCGTTAAGTGCTCAATCATGGTCAGAAGGCCTCCTTTCGACCATAATGACCCCATAATTTATATCTTCGCATTGTGAGCGAAGTCACCTACTAAGGATCAAAGTGTGAGTGATAACGAAGAGGCGCCAGTACCGGTAGCGAGTAAACGAGACAGAAAGGGGATCTACCTTCTTCCTAATCTGTTCACCACCGGTGCCCTGTTTTCTGGTTTTTACGCCGTAGTCGCAGCGATGAACGGTGACTTCGAAAATGCCGCCATCGCTATTTTCGTCGCTATGGTACTCGACGGTCTGGATGGGCGTGTTGCACGCATGACGAACACCCAAAGTGACTTCGGTGCCGAATACGACAGCCTGGCTGACATGGTGTCCTTTGGTGTTGCCCCGGCGCTGGTGGCGTTTAGCTGGTCACTGCAGGACCTCGGTAAAGTGGGGTGGGTAGCCGCTTTTGTGTACTGCGCGGGCGCTGCGCTGCGACTGGCGAGATTCAATACTCAGGTCGCGGTCGCTGATAAAAACTACTTTACTGGACTTGCCAGCCCGTCAGCTGCGGCCATAGTCGCTGGTACGGTCTGGGTCTTTAGCGAAGGTGGTACTCCGGGTGCAAATGTGGATTGGTTGATGGCGTTTATCGTTACCGCTGCAGGCTTACTGATGGTCAGTAACTTTAAATACCACAGTTTTAAGGGACTGGACCTCCGCGGCAAGATTCCATTCGTTGCGTTGCTCGCCATCGTGATGGGCTTTGCGATCGTTTCTATTGACCCTGCGACCGTCTTGTTGGCCGTGTTTATGCTCTACGCGTTATCGGGTCCTGCATGGGCAGTGAAAGAAAAGCTGTTTGATTGACGACTACTGTGTAAACAGACACAGTAAGTACGAAGACATGAAAAAGCCCGGCACGATCACCGGGCTTTTTTGTCTGAGACGTTCAGCCATCAAGAGGTATGTATGTTCTTTCCCAAGCGTCGCTATCCCAAGATTGATCCGTCTGAAATTACACCCGAGTCCCATTATGTAAACCGCCGCCTGTTCATGAAGGGCACGTTGAGCGCTGCAGCTGCACTGAGCACAATACAGGCTCAAGCACTAGTGGAGCCCGAAGCGGGCAGTCGACTTCCTAAGGGGCCGGACTGGTTGAACAAAGCTGTCGTCAATGCGACCGAGACGTCATATGGCGCTGGTGAAAAGGCTGCACCTTATGCCTCTGCTACTCAGTACAACAACTTCTATGAATTTGGGATGAGTAAGTCAGATCCATTCGAGAACTCGGGAGATTTTAAGGCTGATCCGTGGAGTGTAACGATAGAAGGAGAGTGTGAGGTCAAAGGGACGTTCGCACTCGAGGATTTAATGAAGGGTATCGACCTTGAGGAGCGTATCTATCGTTTACGTTGTGTTGAAGCCTGGTCGATGGTGATTCCATGGGTTGGTTTCCCCTTGGCAGATCTGATCAAGCGTTTTAAGCCATTGTCGTCAGCAAAGTACGTGGAGTTCGAAACCATTCAGCGGCCGAAGGAAATGCCGGGACAACGATCCGTGTTCTCAACCATCGACTGGCCCTATCGTGAAGGTTTGCGTATAGACGAAGCGATGAACCCACTGACCCTGATGGCCGTTGGCATGTATGGCAATGTATTGCCTAATCAGAACGGTGCGCCAATGCGCTTAGTAGTCCCATGGAAGTACGGGTTTAAAAGCATTAAATCTATTGTGGCGATCCGCTTCCGTGAAACTATGCCTGCGACCACTTGGAATGATCTTGCTCCACAAGAATACGGTTTCTATGCCAACGTAAATCCTGATGTCGACCACCCACGTTGGAGCCAGGCCTCTGAGAGGCGTCTGCCGAATAGCATCTTCACGCCAAACCGAATTCCAACAGAGATGTTCAATGGTTACGGGGAGCAGGTCGCACACCTCTACAAAGGTATGGACCTGACTAAATGGTATTAACCCTGACAGGGCGCAGATGGATAGTAGCTTTCGCCTCTGCGCTGCCTCTTCTATACATGGTGCAGGCGATAGTCCGTGTTCAGATGGGAGAGTGGAACTTGCTAGGCCCAGAACCGGGAAAAGCGATCACCTTGTTTACCGGAACATGGGGATTTAACTTTCTGTTGATGACGCTCGCGGTCACACCATTGAGCAGATATGCCGGGCAGCGTTGGCTGATTGCGCATCGACGCATACTCGGTCTCTATGCTGCCTTCTATGTTTCCCTGCACGCGCTGGCGTATCTTGCGTTCCTGCTTGGATGGCAATGGAGTGAACTTGGCCGTGAAGTGGTTGAGCGCCCGTACTTATTAGTAGGTGCTCTTTCGTGGTTACTTCTGCTGCCACTTGTCGTTACTTCCACAAGAGGATGGCAGAGGACGTTGAAGAAACGTTGGAAGCGACTCCATCAGCTTATCTACATTATTGTCGCACTGGCTGCTGTTCACTATTTATTACAAATAAGGGCTAGCTGGTTAGACCCCGTTGCCTACACTCTAATAGCTGCAATTCTGTTGGCACTGCGAACCCGCTTCTTTGTTAATGGAAAGCGGGTCTGAGCCTCCTGAAAATATTTCCAGAAAGTAGTTGACCCAAATCGCCGCATCTCTATAATGCGCCGCTCTTGATCGTTACCCAGCAGCGCTGGCAACGAACAAGAAAACGGGTCAAAAAAAGGTGTTGACCAAGTCTGAAAAGACTGTAGAATGCGCCGCCTGATCCGACAGAGACCTCCTCGGAGTGATCTGGTTT
>PDUK01000134.1 GCA_006212115.1 Thalassolituus sp.
GCCTATCTTAGTGCCACTTAGGCAGCCAGACTTTATTGCTTAGTCCGGTCAGCTCATCATCCATGATGACAGTCGTTGCGGGCAGTTGTTTATCGCCCACTGCGTACTTAGCAGTGACCGTGTAATTAATCCGACGACGTTCGCCGGGTGCCAGTGGTTTCAGGGTCCGTTCCCATATCAATTCTGTGCCGTCTTCAGATACAAAACGAGTGAAGTTATCGCCTGCGCCGCTGAAATCAGTATCGTCGAGCGCATCCCTGAGTATCAGCTCGCTGGTGGCCTGTGAGCCGTGGTTAACGACTTCGATACTGATTTCGACAGGCCCGGTTTCTACAGGGATCGGATATACGGTTTTACGAACCTGAAGGTTCACCGGGCCGGGGTTGTAGGTAAATTTGATCGGCTGTAACTGCTGTGAGCGAGCGTAATATTCGTACTGAAATTCTTCCTCTGCAGACTTTTCCATCGCCGGTGGTTCTGAACGGATCATCGGAAAAGCGGCTTCAGGAATCTGGATATCGATATCCACCGAGCTGATGGCCGGAGCCGGTGCACTATCTAAAAGTAATGAAAGGTCGACTTCAGCTTTTTGAATCTGGTCGATCTTTCCTGCGTGGCGCGGTGATGTCGGCAAAGTGATGGTGGTCGACTCTCCTGCTGCAACCGTGATTTGCTGAGTGTCAGCACCCGCGAAACCTATCACCCCGGAATAGCTTTCGTTCGATTCATTCTCGATCAGCAACTGGAGCGATGTTTCGGGTGACTCTCCATTCTTGAGGATAATGTTGCCGGTCAGCTCAGTGAGCGCGATCACTGGCTCTGGGATCTCGTCTTCGGCAGGTGCTCGCTCAGACGGTTCGGCATTGGCAACAACACTGAACAACATTGAACAAATAATCAGGGAGGTCAGGCTAGCGATCTTAGGCATGTGATAGTCCACAGTTTGGTCTCAGGCATTGTTACCCGCGTGCCGTTTTCAGGCAAGGCGCTTAGAGTGCCATAAACTCTTAATGACACGGTCATGAGGACGTATATCTAACGGTAACTTTTGCTGGCAGGCGTTGCTTTCTGTGACGACGAGAAAGCAACGCTCCGACTGTTGTAGTTTCGAAATAAAGTTGGTAACTAACTATTCTCTGGTAGTGCTAGCTCCATCTCATATCGGTTGTAACGCAAATTCGGAGTAGTGGTTGCTTTTCCATAGAAAAGCACGTCTAGCAGTGTATCACTTCCTTTTTCATGGACAGCCTGGATCACTCCAGATCCAAGGTGTTTATGTTTAATAATTAATCCTTCCGCACATAGTCTCGCCGGAGATTCTTCTTCTTTTATGACTGCCTGTTTCCAGTTTTTATCGAACATGTAGCTGTCGATGTGACTCGTAGGGCTCTGTAAAGGATGAACTATCGGATTATGGCCGTTCCCTGCATTTTCAACAACGTATAACCAGAATCGATCACTTTCTCTAGCTGCAAATTGATATTGAGTATGTGAGATTCCCACTCCGGCAGCATCCCAAGCCCCTGACTTTCCTTTTACTTCTATATAACGAATCTCACCCGTATGGGTATCTGTACTTTCGATGTCATAACCAGGATGTGTTTGAGACATTTCCTTTGGAATACGCCCCCTCAAAAGTTCATATTTGCAGACTGCGTCTCGAGCAATGGCTTCTATTGCCAGGTTTTGACGATGTTTGTCGCTGCCGTTCTCAGACTCTGAGTTAGACTCTGAGCCTGATCGGACATAAGAAAGCAGCTGATGATCTCTGGCTTTCTTGTGCTCCGCTTTTTGCTGAGAGCGTCCAGTCTTTTCAGTGTGTTGCTCCGAAACCTGAGTTGAGCTGGGGCGGCTAGAACTGCTTGATCGAGAAGATGAAGGCGAACTTGAGTAGTTAATATCGGCGACTTGGTTTGAATCGTACTCTGTAGGGGGGAGGGTAGATCCATGCGGAACTGCGCTATCTGCCTGCTGGGCGTTGGGTTGAGGATATATTTCATCAGCTTCGACCTCACTTGTTGAGTATGAGTCGCTATCGTCAAATGGAATTACAGACTCATCATCTTCACTCTCAACATTCGGTGAAGTAACCCCTTCCAGAGTCTCTAGCTCCGTTTGCGAGAGGGGTTTGATACCTGCGTCAGTTTGATCTTCAGCAGCATCGGAGGCAGAGAGATCCATCAATTTACTCAAGCCAAGAATAATCTGTGGAACTGACTCCCCAGAAGAACCAGGCAAGCAGCTATGAAGGAAAACCTCGAGTAGTTTGCTCCATCTTTTTCTGCCCAAATTTGGAAGGATGTAAAGCTTGTTTGCGTCTCCAAGATAATGAGTATCAGCGGTCACCTCGGGAGAGCGATGAGCGTCACCACAGATATCTACTGTCGCTACTACTTTCAACTGTTCTACTGTAAAAATACTTGCTGCTGCCGCTGCTTTTCCTACTGCAGATGCAAGACTGGATGGGTAGTTGTACAAAGATCTTTGGATCGTGCCTGCATGTAATCTAAACTGCTTTTGCATTTCAGTGCAGGGTGCCATTTCACCGGCTACCTGTGACATCTCAACGCCGCACATTTCTCTTAGAGATGCGACACCAAGAGCTTTTAGCAATGGAACGTCTTCAGGCTGATAGTCGTAAAGAGCAGTATCTAGTTCATCACCAAAAAATGATTGATGCCAAGCACTATCAGCCATGAGTAATTCATCAGGATAAGCAAATACTCCAACTTTGCTGACCAGACATTGCGATTCTTTCAGGCGGTCAAGTTCCCCCTCTGAAAGCTCTTCAACTGCTAAGCGGATCTGCTGAAAGCAGTAGAGGTAGATTTGCTGGTATTCTTTCGACAAATCAAGCCAGACGCCCTTACTGGAAATATCCAGAATGACCTGAATGAAGTCCCGTGATTCCGGTGCTTCTCTGACTCCAAACTCATCTAATAAGCTGCTGTAGTTAACAAACTGCTTTGGCACTTGATAGCAAAGCGAGCCCAGTTTTGGGTTACTGAAAAATAACTTTGATGGACCTATATAAGCGTTTAAGGCATCGACATAGATGCTGGCACTATTTCTGAACTCCTCAAGGACTGAAGAATAATTCCCTCGTAGTTCATCCAGGCGGCTGTTCAGAATCTTGTATGTTTCTATCGAAGGGTCAATATTTTCTTTGACGCACTCTTTAAGATGAAGCACTACAGTCCAAGTATTTGGTTCCATGGTCAAGCCGAGAGTTTCCAGAAAATTTCGGCTCATCCTCTTCCAATTGCGGAATCTCAGGACTGGTGCCACATCGCCTTGAGTTGAAAAGGCGGCATACTGGCTTGGGGAGAAGAGATTTGCGGGTTCAAACCAGTTCTCTGAAGTGTGCATTGCAGGTAAACAAGGGGTGTACTCCAAGGAAGAGATGGCTGATTCAACAATTGCTCTGGATTCATGAGAATCGAATAATTCAGCCAAAGCATAAAAGCATCTCTCTACCACACTCAGAGTACCCGTATCAGAGGGCGTATGTTTCTCAGTGAGGAACAGCACTCGATCCACCAACAGCCTTGCGGGAGGCTGGCTCGGTACTCCTAATTCAAAGAGAAATTCTTTGAAAGCCCTTTGCCTATTCTGCGGAAAATAGCTTGAATCAACCCAGATCTCATCCGCGCCCCCAATAAGCTCTCTGGTTTCTTCACTCTCGTATAGAACATTGCTTACAGAAGACCAATCTCCCGATTTTGTCGGGATTAAAGGTAGGTCTCGAAGGCTTCGACTTGATGCTGTATCTGCCAGAATTTCATCGGAGTGTACCTGTAGTTCAGCAAACAGCTTTGGCATTAGCTCTGCATTTCGTGGGCCTGTTTCATCGAAGTAGCGTGGCAGGATCTTCTGAATGAAAGCACCAAGGGTTTGCTCTTCTACATTGAGTTTATTTCGAAGAAAGCTTCTGGTGCGCTTGTTAAGTACGTCGACATTTATTAGCTTAGCCTGAGAAAAAGGATCCTGATAATTCCCGGGTAAAAGAGCCTCTGAGGATTTAATCATTTCCTTTCCGGATGGCCATAGAGGAATTTTGGCAAGTCTGTCCAAGTCTGACTGAGACAGACCAGAATCGTCAAACTCGAGAAGCGCACTGTACACAGCTTTTAAAATATCGAGCCTGCCTTTTTTCAAAGAGGAAGACAAAAACTCAATCTGTTGGGCCGACTCCATGTGTGCGATAACATCATTAGCGCTCAGTTCTTTGACGAGTGCTTTGATATTCGGGTACTCATCCAACTCTGGTGTTAATAGGTTCAAACCAGGTAACCCTTGCTGGAAGTTCACGATAGCCATAGTGTCAGGCAGAACTCGACATCCCTGAAGCTGAGCTGGTTTACTATTAACTGTAAGAAAAATACTCAGGCACTGAAGACGTGTAACCACAATTTTTTCAGAAGCTGAAGATTTTGAAGAGTTAGCTGATATCAAGCCTTCAATAATTTTCCACAGGGGTGAATAAAAGGCTTCTAACGTTCTTTCTTTCGCGGGGATGAAATCTAAACGATTCTTTAATTTATCAACCAATATCGCAAGAGATAGATGTTGGGCTTTTAGATTTGCCAATACGTCTCTGTAACTGTTCAGTGATGAGTCAACAACACGTATATTCAGCAAACGAAGAAGATACTTCTGTTGTGAATCAAACCCTGGCTTGGTAATACAAGTGAACTTAGCTAGCTCCAGGCTGCCATCGCTGGTTCTTACAATGGCTTCATTAAATAATTTATCCTTGAGCTTTTTCCAATAAGTTTCATAAATGTCAGGGTATCCGAGCTGGGAAGATGTGAATCGAAACGCTCGTTGAATCAATGTCCAAAACGCCTGGTCTCCCAGTTCCTCCAGCAAAAATTTCGAATTATTGGCAAGAAGGGATGCAGACTCATGAATCAACATCTCATTCCAATGCTGCTGGTACTGGTTGCCCTTGAAGACAACTTCTTTCCTATCAGTTTCCGGGAAAAAGTCTCCATTGATATGAAGAGGTAAGCCACTGGCTTGAGCAGTCGGCAGAAAGGGGCATAAAGCAACCCTTCGTCCAGAGTTTCGGGCGTTTTCCTGATAGCGACGGTGAACTTTGGAGAGCGGTTTTGCTGCAGAAGTATCTCAGAGCGGGAATAAAGCTGTTCAGCGGCTTCCGTTGCATCTCCACTGAGAAGTAACCAATCCTCTGAGTAGTCATCAGGTGCATGGATCAACCGGACTGTTTCAGCGCCAACTCGCTCTATCGAGCAAGAAAGAAGCATTGCACCATTACGGCTTACAATGGCCTTCCGAAGGTGTTTTAGAAACAACAAGCTCTTTTTAATAGACTGCTGAAATTCCAGAGCCAATTGCTCAATAAGCTTGTCAGTGATGTGCCCTGTCGCGAGCCTCATCCGTCCCTGGCTTTTGGGATTTTTGGCCCAAGGCAGAAGGAACCGGGTTCCCGTGGTATCGGGTGATGGCGTGTATTTCCAACTGGCAATCTCTGGCTGCAAAGTCAGCGTCAGACCGGATGAGGTTATTTGTGGGTTATCAGTAACCTGGTAAGACGAAACAAACCCGATCCCAAATCGTCCGATATTCTCGCTTTTCGCTGCTTTCCCACCGCTGCCAACGTTCGTGATTCTGTGAAAATCACAGGCATATCCGTCGTTCGTCAGCCAAAGGCATTCCCCGTTAAGGTCTCCGCAGTATGAAAATGCTCTGTTGTTGTAGATGTAGAGGCCATCGTCACAAATATCGAAGTGCACCTCATCAGCCTTAGCATCATCAGCGTTCTGAAGTAATTCCAGAGCCATGACGTCGTAGCCCTGCAGTGAGGCTAAATG
>PDUK01000135.1 GCA_006212115.1 Thalassolituus sp.
TATAAGCTGCCCCGGGTGCGAGCTCGCTCAGTACCGTAACCGTTCGGATTCCCTGATAGTGCCGGATTACCGCTGGACTCCACTCAAGCGCAACCGTCGAAATAGCGCCCAGAGGAACAGGCTCCCTACTCCCGCCGTGCAAATGCATACCCATCAGCGTTGCCGTATCGGTCAGTTCACCCTCGTCAGAGCGTACCCGGATGTAGATCGGATCATCTGCGTACCGATACTCCCCGGCAGCCGCTCCGCGGGATTGGGAAAAAAGAGCATTAGCAACGTCGAGAGTGGAATACGCCAAAGAGTCCGCGACTACTTTATCAACATCGATTTTAAGTTCAGCCATTCCCGTATCGACGTCCGAGCGGATCATCTCCGTTCCCGGCGTCTCATGCAGTATTCTCAATACTTTATCAGTTGCCATCGACAAGGCCGTTGCATCATCACTCTGTAACCGGATCTCAACCGGTGCGGGAGTCGGAGGCCCCTGCCCAAGACGTTTCGCCACCAGCATTGCATCTGGAAACTCCGGCTGCGCAACATTCTCAACCCACTGGATCACAGATTCATTCGTTTCACTGCTGTCTGTATTAATCACCAGGCGAGCCGTATTCGGTGCTTCTGTCTGTGCCTGAATATTGTAGTAAACGCGAAAACCAGAAGCACCAACCGTTCGATAGACTGACATAACATCCGATCGCTCTAGTAAGCGGCTTTCGATCTCTGCACTGATATCCCGAGCTTCCTCCGCTCGGGAACTGGACGGCAAAGTCACATCAACGATGAGCTGAGCACGATCAGCCAACGGAAAAAACTGAAGTTTTAAACCAGGCGCCAGAGCGGCAGCCCCCATAATAAGTAACCCGACAAGCAACAAAGTTCGTCGACCATAATCCTTAGAGGACTTTATGATGAAGTGGGTTAAACCCGAAATAAACCGGCCCCGCTCTCTTCTTTTTTCTTTGACGATATACTTAGCCGCCAAGGGCAACACAATCACGGATACAAAATAACTGACAATAAGAGCCAGAATAATCATTACCGGAATGCCACGCGTAAAGTCTCCGGTTCCGCCCTTACTGAGTAACAGTGGAATAAATGCTGCTACAGTCGTCCCTGTCGAGCTGAATAGCGGCATCGCCATCTGAGAAAATGTTTCTTTTACGGCATCTGAGCGCGTCATACCTTTTGCAAGGTTCTGCTCAATTGCCTCTACCACAACAATGGCGTTATCGATGAGAATACCTAGAGAAATAACCATTCCGATGACGGCTATCTGATGGAGAACACCCCCGCCCAGGTTGTACAGGGCCAACGAAATAATCGCGACGACAGGCAGCACCGCTGCAACAACCAATCCATTTCTCAGGCCCAGCGCCAGCACAACAATAAATGCAATGATGGCGACACTGCCCGCGAGGTTCCACTGCAGACCATTCAGCCGTGCAGCAACATAGTCCGGCTGAAAGAAAACCTCTTCGATCAACAAGGGGGCGAAGTCGTCCTGGAAAGAGGATAACTCTGCCCGTATCGCTTCTCCGAAGCTCAACGCATCAACCTGCCCACGGCGAGTCATAATGCCAAGCATGACGGCTCGTTCACCATTTATGTAACTCTGAGCACTGAGAGGCTCACGGGCTGAAATGGCAATATCAGCTACACTCCCGAGAGGCACCGACTGACCATTTGCGAGTGTTAGGGGAGTATTTTTCAGCGCATCGAGCGACTGAATATCCGAGTGACTTGCAATACGAAGTGCACGACGATCCAGCTGCGCCTGACCGCCTGGAACCAGATAGTTGCTCCGCTTAATTATCTGAACGATCTGATCCCGGTTAATCCCCAAGCGATTCAGTTCTGCTGTCTTTAACGTGACAATCAATTCTTCCTGAGGATCGCCGCTCAATTCTATTCGAGAAATCTGAGGTATCCGTAACAAGCGTCGCTTTAACACTTCTGCCTGCTGGGCCAGCAGGATGACGTCACTGCTTCCCTTAACGGCCAGAATGACAGCCGGAATATCCATCTTTTTGTCTTCGAGATAGAACTCAGTGACTCCGTTAGGAAAATCTTCTTGCGCCCTCGACATAGCAATACGGACTCTTTCCCAAGCCGTATCCGTGTCGTAAATGTGATCATGCATTTCGATAATCAGGACAGATACACTGTCACGTGATACCGAACGAACCCGGTCCACCTCATCCACCTCAAGTAAACGCTCTTCGAGAGGCTGAGTGATTAATTGCTCGGTCTGTTCTGCCGTAGCACCAGGGAATACAGTGGTAATCACACCATTGCGGTAGGGAAAACTCGGGTCCTCCTGACGAGCCATGGTAAACCATGAAGCTAAACCGACGACCAGAAGCATTACGGTTAATGAAAAAACCAGTCGGCGATAATGTTCAAGAACAATAAATAGTTTCATTGACTGACCGCCACCTGAGCCTGATCAAAAAGACGTTGCACACCTGAGATGACGATACTGTCACCGGACTCAAGTGCCCCCTGAACTTCAACACCATTTAACTGTGAGCTTCCCAGTACAACGTCAACGGACTCGACACGTCCGCCATCAATGAGGCGATAAATAACCGCCCTTTCTCCTTTTCGCGACACCGCTGTTACAGGCACAACCCAACCGTCGCTTTTCGGCACAGAAATTTGAGCAACGATGGTTTCGCCAGCAATTACATCCGGTACTGTCATAACAACAGAAGGTAGCGAACCTCGATCACGGAATGGACTGATTTCTTTGACGGTAGCGTAACTATTGAATTCGCCTCCTCCTTCAGATGTTCTCACAGGAATTTCAACGCCTGCCTCAATGATCTGCGCGACTGCAAAGGGTAAAGTGATCTCGACTTCGTACTCCTCATCTGAAGCCAGCTGAATAACAGACTGCCCTGGATTCACTACCTCACCAACGTCTGTGATGATTGCCGTAACGACTCCAGAAAAAGGTGCGCGGATCAAGCGCTCACTATTTACCCCGGACGCTTTCAGGTAATCATTTTCAGCCCCAAGCGCTGCCTCTTTCGCAGAGTTCAATGCGGTGCGCGCTTGTTCAAATTCCTGACGACTTGCCTGCCCGCTCTGATACAGGGCGTTCATTCTGTCGAAGTCACGCTGTTGCTGCTCCAACTGAACATTAAGCTGTTGCCACCGCACTCTGGCAGACCGGGCTGCGGGTGCTGCTTCGGGGTTATGGAGTTCAGCAATTAAATCTCCAGAAGCAATTTTTTGTCCCAACCGGACTGGCAGCTCTTCCACGCGTCCACTGATCTGAGTTCGGATCACGGCTCTCTGAGCGGAACGCACAATGCCGGTGAATTCGTAGTGATCGAAAACGGGTTGAGGCGAAACAGAACGAACATTCACCGGGATTTCAATCGCTGAGTGGCGCCCCTCAGAGACCGGATCAGCGTCGTCAGATCCATTGCAAGCGACCAGACCACTAAGTAAAAATATCCCCGGTACGTATCTGAAGTTCATATCAATTTCCTCATCAGAATCACTTATTGACAAAGTGTCAATTATTGACAATATGTCAGCGTATCGGTACTGTCAATGCTCAAATGCAAGTAACAGGAAGTAGCTTTGGCAACACGTTCGCGCAATACAGAAGAGAAGCTAAGCCGACGGGAGTCGATTCTTGATGCGGCTGAGAAAGCATTTATAGAACGTCGGTTCGACAAGGCATCCATGGGCTCGATAGCCAGCAGTGCTGGACTTAGCCGCGCGCTGTTATACGTATACTTTCGTGATAAAGAAGATATTCATCTGGGATTGAGTGTCAGGGCAGCCCGCTCACTCCATCAGCTCATGGCCGATTTCGCTGCGCCGTGTGATACCGGCGTGGGAGCCATGTACGCAATCGGCAAAGCCTACCTGCACTTTTACCACCACGAAAAAGATTACTTTCGTATTCTGACTCTTTCGGCGGGTATGC
>PDUK01000136.1 GCA_006212115.1 Thalassolituus sp.
GCAAAACTGCCGAAATGGCCAAGCTGATTGCACGCGGTATCGAATCAGCCGGACTGGAGGCCCGTTTACGCACTGTGCCAGAAGTCAGCCCGGTCTCTGAAGCCACGGCACCGGCAGTGCCAGACGACGGCGCAGTCTATTGCACTCTCGACGATATCAAGCACTGCTCAGGTCTGGTGCTGGGTAGCCCTACTCGTTTTGGCAACATGGCAGCACCACTGAAATATTTCCTCGATACCACCAGTAACCTCTGGCTGACCGGTGCTCTGATCGATAAACCGGCCAGTGTGTTTACTTCTACCTCGTCCTTACATGGCGGACAGGAAACCACCCTGACATCCATGATGACGCCATTGATGCATCATGGAATGGTCATCGCTGGCCTACCCTACAGTGAGGCCGGTTTATCTACCACCTCTTCAGGCGGTACCCCTTACGGCGCTACGCATTGGGCGGGCCCGAACGGCGATCACGAGTTAAGCAAAGAGGAAATTGGATTGTGTAAAGCTCAGGGCGCACGCATGGCAACACTGACGAAACGCCTGTCTGGAGCAGACGAATGAAGTCAAACCGCGCATGGTGGGCAATGGTGCTCTGTTATCTCGGTCTCTTCGGGCTTCTGTTGGCAGGAACCTACGCGGGGGCGCCTGAACACGTTAAAGGCGACGAGGACATTGTCGGAGCCACGCTAATGTTCTGGCTCGTGAAGTGCGTACCCCTACTGCTATTTATCCCGGGCATCATCAAGAAATCGCACTACGCAGCCTCATGGCTCTCGTACATGGCGATGTTTTATTTTGTCGTGATCATCGCGACTGGCGCGGGTATCTGGATGTGGCTGCAGGTTCTGACCATTACCCTACTGTTCATCGCTTCGCTGATGTTTACGCGCTGGAAGAAAGCAGAAGAGCAGGCTTAAGCTGGACGAATAAACTCTGCTCTGATCGTGGGATGGCGTTACTCGTCGTCCCACTCGCCGTCAGTATCATCATCGGCAATTTCAGTGGTCACGGTGGCACCACACTTCACACACTTGCCATCGATATAGACAACACCGCCCATTTCATACTCGACCGGGTCTTTCATTCCCAGGTCCACTTCCATGCAGTCATTGCACCAGGTCTGCGTCAGAAACGCTTCCTGATCTTCTTTATCACGCGCGTAAAAATCCCGCTCTGTCCGTTCCATTGTCTACTACACTCTTAAACAGGCCAACCGGCCCTACAAAAATAAAGGGACCGTGTCATACATGACACAGGGACCCAGACCTATATTCGTATTCTATTCTGAATAGGCAGATCGATAAACGGAAACTCCCATGAGAATTCAACAACAAATCACATTGAGCGTTATTGCCTGTACGGTTGCCGCCGTGCTTGTAACGACGATCGTGACAGTAACGACCTCTATCAACGCCTCGTCGGAGCATGCCGAACGTCTGATTAACGACAATCTGACCGCCCAGCGAGAGCAGAAAAAAGCGCAGATAGAGAACTATTTCAGCGATACAGATAAGCAGCTGCGTCTGATCGCTAAGAGCCCCTTCATTCGTGAATCCCTGACCGAACTGATCGCTGGCTTCGACGCCTACGCGACCGAGGTTAACTATCAGTCGGCGAATGAACTGAAAACCTACTACGAAGATGAATTCAACCAGCGCTACCGCGAGATTACTGGCTCAGGTACCGACATCAACGCACTGACGCAAAATCTGAGCGCTAACACCCTCGCTCTGCAGAATAACTACATCGCCCGCAACCCCAACCCACTGGGCGAGAAAGAAAAGATGAACCGCGCGGCTACGTACGCCTACTATGACTCACTGCACGAAATGGTTCACCCCTTCCTGCGCGAGTATCTTACTGGCGAAGGCCTGTATGACGTATTCCTGGTCTCTGACCGTGGCGATATCGTTTACAGCGTTTACAAAGAGCTGGATTACGCAACATCGCTGCTCAACGGCCCCTATCGCGATAGCGGGATTGCTGATGCATTCCGTGCAGCACAGCAACTGAATGAAGGAGAATCTGCCTTCGTCGACTTCCGTCCTTACACTCCGTCCTATGAAGCCGCAGCAGCGTTCCTGTCGACACCAGTCCACGTAGGCGACACCCGCATAGGCGTTATGATCATTCAGCTACCGATCGATACGATTTCGGCCATTATGAGCAATGGTAGCCAGTGGCGGGATATGGGCTTGGGTGAAACCGGCGATAACTTCCTTGTGGGTGGCGATCATCTACTACGTTCAGAGATGCGCGGATTTCTTGAATCCCCGGATACCTTTCTTAGTGCATTGCCTGCGAGTGCTGTCCCTGCAGGCGCTATGGAAGCGATTCGTCAACGCGGTTCGCTGGTTGGTTACCTCAAACTGAAAACAGATCTGATCAACACTGCCAGCGCAGGAACTAGTGGTACTGGACGTCAGGTGGATGTAACCGGCACTCCGGTTCTCAGTTCTTACACGCCAGTTTCTGTGTTCGATAAGACCTGGGTACTGATAAGCCAGATGAGCGAAGGTGAAGCCTTCGCCAGCGTGTCAGAAACAAAATCAGACCTGATACTCTACAGTCTGATTGCTTCTCTGTTGGTTGCCGGGGCTGGCACTCTGCTCGCGACTGTTCTGGGACGCTCACTCACACGCCCAATCGTCAGCTTTATTCGCCAGATCCGGATCAGCGCAAGCAACAAAGATCTGAGCATCCGGTTTAACGAGCAAGGCGCCGAAGAAATCATCAGTCTGGCAAGGTCGCTCAACGAGATGATGACCGACCTCGATAGCTTCATGAGCAAGGTTAACGAAACTTCAACCTCACTGAACGAACACGCCCACACCCTGGAAGACGTCACCATGTCGACCAGCACAAAAGTGAATCGTCAGAATGAAGAAGTAAACGCTGCAGCCAACGCAACCAGAGAGGTCAGTGAATCCGTCGGCGAAGTAGCGTCTCATGCAGATAACGCAGCGCAGCACGTGCGCGATACACGCGGCCGCATTATCAATGGGCACAAACTCTCCGCTGAAGCACGTAAGTCGATCCGTCACCTGCGGGAAAATATGAAGCGCTCAATGACGTCCATTGAAACCCTCGAAACCGAAAGCGAAAGCATCGGTGCAGTACTGGATGTTATCCAGACCATTGCTGAACAGACTAACCTCCTGGCTCTCAATGCCGCCATTGAGGCAGCAAGGGCTGGAGAACAAGGCCGCGGTTTTGCTGTGGTGGCCGACGAAGTAAGAACACTGGCCAGCCGCACCGGCGAAAGTACCGATGATATACGCAACCGGATTCAGGCCTTGCGTAGCCAGGTACAGAATGTACGTGAAGCGATTTCAGCCTCTGAACAGGACACGCGTGAGTCATTGGATGGCATTGAAAAGACCGTGGAAGAGATGGACGAAGTCGCCTCCAGCGTTGATGGCATCGAGCAGATGAGTATGCAGATAGCGGCATCGGCGGAAGAACAGAGCCAGGTAACATCAGTGATTGAAAAGAACGTGGCGCACGTTCGCGATCTATCTGATGAAGTACTCAGCTCAACCGCTGTGATCAGTACCAGTAGCAAGGAACTGGGAGAACTGGCTTCAGTAATGAAGTCTCACCTTGCCCAATATCAGTTCGGTAATCACTGAGGACAGCCACGCGCTATTGCAGCGGAACACTCTGTTTCGCTGCATACCCCTCTCTTTATCACTCAATTCAGTGCCCGCTCGGATAAGGCACTTTCAATCCTAAAGCGTGTCCGTTATAAGAGTGAGTGAATTTCTATTCTTAACGGTCAGGTACTTATGGTCACGCTTCATCATCTTGAAAACTCGCGTTCACAACGTATTCTCTGGTTGCTCGAAGAGCTGGGTATCGAATATGAAA
>PDUK01000137.1 GCA_006212115.1 Thalassolituus sp.
CTCTGACGGAAGCGGCTCTGAAGCGAGTAAGTCAAACTCATCGTCCGCCTGATATTCCTGTTCGCGCAGCTTTCTCTCTAAGGCCTGTTCAATATCCAGGTTCGGATCGCACGGCGGAGCAACAGGATCAGTACGTAGCAGGTAATAGCCTTCCCAGGTGCGTTCAGCAAATTCCAGCATCTGGCCATGCACATTGACGCTGGTATTGAGCACAACCGCTAAGGCCATGATCAGAAATGCCGGTATGGTGGAGAGAATTAAATATAAAAATTCAGACCGAGATTTCGCCTGACCAGCAGCGTGTCCTGTAGGCTCCATTAGAGTATCCGTCCTTTTCTATTACTTATTTTTATTCGTTTACTATCGGGTAATGACAGACAGAAAGATTAAAGCAGTAGCGCAGACGGTTAAACGACTTTTACCAACCCGCCTTTTTCATACCCCAGTCGTCCGGTCTGAACTTTCTGGCGTTGAATGCCGGGCACCGGGCTCAGCATAAAGATATCGCCGTTACGGCCTGTCATGGTACGTGGCACACCGCAACCTTTGGCAAGGCCTGCGTGAGCGCGCATGTGCTCTTCTTCGCCATGCACCGGAATCGCGATTTCTGGCTGCACCCATTTATACAGGGTTTCGAGCTCCTCCTGCGCCGGGTGCCCGGAAGCATGAATAGGAATATCGACGTCATCGGCAGTAATGACTTCAACGCCTCTCGCCTGCAGCTGTTTGATCAGGCCTTCTATCGCTTCTTCGTTACCCGGTATCGCGCGGGCACTGAAGATCACCCGATCGCCGGGATCAAGGTCAAAGTCAGGATGCGTGCCCGCAGCTAACCGACGCAGCGCCGTGCGTGGTTCCCCCTGACTGCCAGTCGCCACAGCAAGAACCTCATGGCGCGGCAGGTAGCCCAGGTGACTGGTCTCTACTGTGCCTGCGTTATAAGGCCAGACACCCGCACGTTTTGCACAATTGTACATATTCACCATCGAGCGGCCGTACAAGCCCATATAGCGACCAGTGTCATCGCCGATCTGAGAAAGCGTCACTAAACGAGCAATATTGCTGCCGAAACAGGTAACGATCACCCGCCCTTTTGCACCTTCAATGTATTTGCGCAGGCCGTCGTACAGGGCACCTTCTGAAAACGAATGGCCGTTGACGGTGGCATTAGTGGAATCACACACCATGGCCAACACGCCTTCTTCAGCGAGCTGACGATACGTTTCTTCTTTATAGCCGTGGCCGACGACTGGATCCGGATCGAGCTTCCAGTCACCGGTATGGAATACGTTACCGACTGAAGTACGGATCATCAGCGCATTCGGATCAGGGATGGAATGCGTCAGCGCCAGCCACTGCACATCAAACGGGCCTATGTGCAGGCGTTCGCCGGTTTCAGGAATGATAATTTTCACCTGATGCAGCAGACCGTGCTCTGCGAGCTTCTTTTTGAGTACTTCAGCCGTAAAACGCGTGCAATAGATCGGGCAACGCAGCTTGTGCCACAGATACGGCACTGCACCGACGTGGTCTTCGTGGGCATGAGTAATAATCAGGCCAGCGAGTTGGTCTTTGCGCGCTTCAATGAACGCGGGATCTGGCATCTGGGTTTCTGGCTCGCCGCTATGATGTCGGGTTCCGTCGGCAGAGACACGCCCCGGCTTAGGAAAGGTCACACCGCAATCCACCATCAACCACTGGCCATCATGGCCGTAGAGGTTCATGTTCATACCAATCTCACCGGTGCCGCCTAAGGGCAGGAATACGAGATCAGAGCTTGAGGGAGTCATGTCAGAATCAGTCCTTTTTCGGAATATCACACCCTGTGGGACCGCAGGAGTCACAGCGTTCCTGCCCTGTCAGCCAACCGGACACTTTGTAGCGATTACGGGCAAACCAGAGGTAGGCCTTATCTGCGAACCAGCGGATCACTGGCCACCTCAGAGGCGCAATCCAGAATCCTTTGCCCACCAGAGACCATGCGCGATAGGTAACATCCAATCCTAACAGCAGTGATCCATCCTCAGTATTTGCGTGGAGAATTGTTCTCGCTGCCTGCGGGTCGATATGCGGGTAGAGCTCGGCAAACCCCTCTTGCTGAATATCAACCAGAGTGAGTCGTCCATCCCGGTCGGCCTGGCGCAGGTGTGCCATTTCGCGGACACACAAAGGACACTGACCATCATAATAAAGGGTAAGTTCAGACATGCACGCAACCTCTCTGATTGATACAATGCCCCACTATTTTACGTATAAAGAGATGAGAGATCATGCCTCAGTATCGTTCCAAGACGTCTACCGCCGGCCGCAACATGGCCGGAGCCCGCGCCCTGTGGCGTGCGACGGGTATGAAAGACGATGATTTCCAGAAACCTATCATCGCCGTTGCGAACTCATTTACCCAGTTTGTCCCGGGCCACGTACACCTGAAAGACCTGGGCCAGCTAGTTGCTCGTGAGATCGAGAAAGCCGGTGGCGTAGCGAAAGAGTTCAACACCATCGCCGTCGACGACGGTATCGCAATGGGCCACGACGGCATGCTTTACAGCCTGCCTAGCCGCGAGGTCATCGCCGACTCTGTGGAATACATGGTTAACGCACACTGTGCGGATGCGATTGTCTGTATCTCAAACTGCGACAAAATCACCCCAGGAATGCTGCTGGCCGCTCTGCGCCTGAACATTCCAGTGATCTTCGTCTCTGGCGGCCCGATGGAAGCCGGTAAGACCAAGCTGTCTGAACACAAGCTCGACCTGGTCGATGCCATGGTCATCGCCGCTGATGATTCGGCCTCTGACGAGAAAGTCGCCGAATACGAGCGTAGCGCCTGTCCTACTTGTGGCTCTTGCTCTGGTATGTTCACTGCGAACTCAATGAACTGTCTGACCGAAGCGCTGGGTCTGGCCCTGCCGGGTAACGGTTCGGTACTGGCGACTCACGCCGATCGTGAGCAGCTGTTCCTGGAAGCAGGCCGCCGCATCGTTGAAAACGCCAAGCGTTACTACGAGCAGGATGACGAGTCTGTACTGCCGCGCTCTATTGCCAGCTTCAAAGCGTTTGAAAACGCCATGACCCTCGACATCGTGATGGGCGGTTCGACCAATACTATCTTGCACCTGCTGGCAGCCGCTCAGGAAGCTGAAGTCGACTTCGACCTGAAAGACATCGACCGTCTGTCCCGCGTGGTACCTCAGCTGTGTAAAGTGGCGCCGAACTCGCCGCTGTATCACATGGAAGACGTTCACCGTGCCGGAGGCATCATGGGTATTCTCGGTGAAATCGACCGCGCAGGTCTGTTACACAACGAACTGCCAACCGTTCACAGCGCGACCATGAAAGAAGCATTGGATAAGTGGGACATCATGCGCAACCCAAGCGAAGAGGTCGTACAGTTCTACAAAGCCGGTCCTGCGGGCATCCCAACCCAAACGGCCTTCAGTCAGAGCACACGCTGGCCAACACTGGACGGCGACCGTGAAAACGGTTGTATCCGCAGCATCGACAACGCCTACTCACTCGAAGGCGGCCTGGCGGTTCTGTACGGCAACATCGCCCTCGATGGCTGTGTGGTAAAAACCGCCGGTGTGGATGAGTCCATCCACGTATTCCAGGGCCGTGCTCGTATCTTCGAAAGCCAGGACGACGCCGTTAAGGGTATCCTGAACGACGAAATCGTTGCCGGTGATATTGTCATCATCCGCTACGAGGGTCCGAAAGGCGGCCCGGGTATGCAGGAAATGCTGTACCCAACCTCTTACCTTAAGTCGAAAGGCCTGGGTAAAGAATGTGCCCTGCTGACCGACGTCTGGCGGTACTTCTGGTCTGTCGATTGGTCACTGCTCACCAGAAGCCGCATCTGGCGGTGCCATCGGCCTATTGAAAGACGGTGATATCATCAATATCGATATCCCGAACCGTTCTATTAATGTTGATCTCACAACAGAAGAGCTGTCGCACCGTCGTCACGAGCAAGATAAGCAAGGTTGGAAGCCAGCTACAGACAGACCACGTCAGGTCACGACTGCATTGAAGGCCTATGCACACTTCGCTACCAGCGCCGACAAAGGTGCGGTACGCGATAAGACTATGTTCGACTGATCGTAAGGACTCTCTGTGAGAATGAAATACGCTCAACATGCCGTACTGTGTGCGGTATTAATATGCTCAAGTGCAGTTGCAAAAGCAAAAGACGAAGTCACGATAAAGCTCGCGTCGGATGTCACACATTGCACATTTGTTGTCACAGAGATAGTTGGAGCAGGTAACGAAGAAAGCGCACTTGCCAAGCATCGCAAGCGTGCCTCGGAAGCCGAGGCTGACACTCTGGTCATCGTCGACTCATCCACGACCCGCTACCGTAAACCGAGCTTGGCCGGCGGTATTCAATCCGTAACGAAAGTATCGGTTGAAGCAGGCTACTACAAATGCTCGGACAAAAATCAGACCGAACAGACTTCATCGTCCGTTAAAGATCGTCTTCAACAGCTCAAAGAGCTACGAGAAGAAGGCTTAATCGATAATGATGAGTACAAAATAAAAAAGGCCGATATCCTGAAGGATTTATAAGCTTTTTTATCCTCAGAAAAAGAGCATGTTTCAGTTAGTTTACATGCTCTTTTTTCGACTTCGCTTTTTTCTTTAGCCTTTTTTCTCTCCGATTCTTTTACCCTGTAATAAATCACTTATTTTTGGCGTAAAGGGAACTGTTTCACACTCTGCCAGTCCATTATGTCATCCCTGCTCTTATACAGGGCGTATAACTTAAATATAAGGATGAACACACCGTGAAACGCACTCTACTCGCAACTGTTATTTCATCAGTCAGTGTTGCGGCACTGGCAGACAAGCCTTACTTCTTTACGTTTGGTGGCGCTCACACCGATCACGAAGTTACAAAAGATTATTTCGACGACTACATCAAGCACAGCTACGACCTCGAGCTGTCTGGTGGTTACATGATTGACGAAGATACCGCTGTGGAGCTGAGCATTGTTCAGCCATCTCCCGATCAGATCGAAGGCCGTGCAGACGTTGAACAAGCCCGCCTCAGCGGTCTGTTCTTCTTCGGCGACGACATGATTCAGCCATACCTGAGTGCTGGCCTGGGCTACGGCAAAGCGGAACTGAATGGCACAGCGGCCGAAAACGCATTGGTTAGCGTTGGCGCAGGTATCCAGCTTGCCGCCACAGATACCTTCTTTGCACGTGCAGAATACCGCTACGACGATATGGTAAACGAAACTATCGAGCACAATAACTACGTACTCGAAGCCGGTATGCGTTTCGGCAATAGCAGCGTTGCCAGCTACAAAGAAGAAGCAAGCAACAACATGACTGACGATACCGCAGCCATGAAGCAAGCAGCAGCTGAGGAAAAAGCAAAAGCAGCCGCGCAAGCAGAAGCCGCACGAAAGAAGGCCGAAGCAGAAGCAGCTGCTGCAAAAGCGAAGCTGGCTGCCACGCTGGACAGCGACACTGATGGCGTTATCGATACCAAGGATAAATGCACCGACACACCAAAAGGTACCACGGTCGATGCCCAAGGTTGCCCAGACTTCAAAGGCAGCCTGGAAGGTGTCTACTTCGAGACCAGCTCCGCTCAGCTGACTGAAAACAGCGAAGTTATTCTGAATAACGTTGCGGAAGAATTGAAGCGTTACCCAAATCTGTCAATCGAAATTCAGGCTTACACTGACAGCCGTGGTAGCGATGCTCTGAACCAACGCATCAG
>PDUK01000138.1 GCA_006212115.1 Thalassolituus sp.
CCGATGGTAGTGTGGGGCTTCCCCATGTGAGAGTAGGTCATCGTCAAGCTCTTATTCAAAACCCCCGATTGCTCACGCAGTCGGGGGTTTTTTCTTGCCTGGAAGAAAGTTAACCGTACAGGAGCGCTTCAGCCAGCCTGGCTATGCGCGATAGATCTTTAGAACTCATCATGAAACATGTAGGAGAGGATCTTATCCCCGACAATGCATTGGGCTACAACCCTGTCGGAAAGAGGCTTCCCTCCTACAGAATCGCTCAGGCTTCGCCTTGCACTCCTGCACAGAAAGACTTCTCTGCAATTTAGCAGCGTGTAGGAGGGGATCACATCCCCGACAGCTCCCGAGGCTGTATCGCTGTCAGGAAGAGGCTCTTCCCTTAATACTCGATCTCATGCTGCCCTTTGCTTCTCACTTCAGTCGCCACCTGAGCTTTGCGCTAACGATCCATTACGTGTGTCTATTTGAAAGAAAATGTAACTACGTGTAACTGACTGATATATATTGATAAATATAAGAATGTCCCTTTTGAAATAAGTCATTGCATGTCATTATGGCTCGGAATGATGCAGGTTATTTACCGGTCCTTGATTGGAAATTACCTGATAGGAGAACTACTTTTAATTTAATCTGACAGTTGTTCAATAAATACAAAAATAGGTGAATTATGCGGTTACAGGATGTAGGTCCAGTTTTCGTGATGTCTGGCTTGCTAACGAGCGCTTCCGTTTGTGCGCTTGAGCCAATGACTGATCGCGACCTCTCTGATGTTTCAGGGCAGGCATTTATCACCATTGATACAAGTTCATACAACCAAGGAACAGGAAACTGGTCCGGTGATTATGAGTTCACCAAGGTTAATCTTGGTATGGAGCTAGAGACCGTATTCAATATTGACGAGCTCCGAGTCAGTCGCTTTGATCGTGATGCCTATGTAGATGGCACGGTCCCTGTAACTGATGATAATCGCAATATCGTTACTAATCCGGATGGCAGCATTCAGGTATACGACTCCGACATTATTATTAATAACTTCGCGCTGGGTCGTGTCGATAACTACGATGATGCGGCGAACGCTGAGTATGTGCCTTTTATGGCAAAGAACCCCTATATCGAACTTGCTTATAAAATCGAGAATGGTGAAAAACGGGTCTCTGGTCTTCGTGTGGGTTTCGAAAAGGCTCAAGGCGACCTCTCGGGAGATATTATCTCCCTGACAGGTAAGGTTGAAGGTGAGATTCGTGGTGATGCTGCGATTGTATACAACCAGAATTGTTCGGGGCCGTTCAGCTCATTCGACTGTTTTACGTTATCACTCGCGCAAGGAACTGAGATTTACACACAGGTAGACCTTGTCGATGGTGCAACGGGTGACGGTGCAGATGGCCTTAATGTAGCGTATCTGAAGCGGGCATCATGGTTCGGTGTCCCCAATGGTCGTAATTTTGATTCAGATGAAGGTGGACTCATCGCGGCACTGGTTCCTGTACTAACTAGGGCTGACGATTGTGAGGTCACAGGAACTCCGGGTTGTTTCCGTACAAGCATTTATCAGTCGATCTATATTGGTGACAAAGACGCTTCTTTTGAAGATGGTTCTGCCAGTGGTGTGTTTATCTCGATGCAGACTGAGTCAGTGCCATGGGAAGACCTCTCCGGTGTCCCAGGAACTGATCGCGTCCTTACTGACCAAGGCGCCTATATGAATATCGCTCGTTACCAATCTGGCAACGAGACTAAGTACCCTTTGTATCTGACGCTTGAAGAAGCCACAAATGGTACGCAAAGGGTTGCGACCTGTGTTGGTCGGGTTAAGGGGTGCTGATGATATGAAAAAATTATTATCACTATCGGCTGCTTTGATGATTTCTTATTCCGCAAACGCGGAGTTGCAGGCACTTGATGATGCTGAGATGTCATCCCAAAGTGGTGCAGGCTTAGGCTTTGCCCTGCAGGATTTCGTATTCAGTACTGATGACGCATCGCTCTCTGTGACCGGCATTGAAGACGGCAGCAATAACGAGGTTGGCATTAAGTGGGATCAGTTCTACATCATGGGAGAAGGGAGCCAGAACGGCTCTGTTAAAAAGCCTGTCGATATCGGTAGCTATCTGAATCCTTGGGTGATTCGTAGTGTTCGTGGCAGTTCGGACTGGAGCGGCGACCCTGCTGATTTTTACACGGGTGACGCACCTGCTATCGGGGATGACGTTGCTGCCTTGCAGATTCTTACCGATGTATATACTTCTGCTGCACAGAATACGCAGCAGTACGTGATGGATTGTGTTTTTGCCTCTGCAGCCGATTGCGCTGATCGCACAGCGATCAGGCGGGACGGTGCTGACATAGGGTCTCGCTTCACGCTCGATTTTGCCGATGGTACGAACCACGTCTGGAATATCGACATGCGGGGTGTGTATCTCGACGGATCTGGTTTTACTTTATGGTCGCGCCCAGATGATTCGGGTCAGTCGGAGCTACTCGGGCAGCTGAACCTGTCGTTGCTGGCAGAAGAGTTTCAGATCGATACTTGTGGCGATGCGTGTACAGGCACTGGTTCACTTTTGCAGATTGACCAGCTTTACCTCGGTTTGAATCTCGGCTTTGGCGATATGCAGCCACTGAAATTCAGTGCTACGTCTGATGGTAACTTCGTACTCGAGTTGAGCAAGCCTGACCCGACTTCTCGTGGAGTGGACCCGTCTGACAGTGATGCTATGTTGGCATTCTTTAACGATTACTATGCCAACGCGCCTAAGAGTAATATCTATATCGGTGAAATAACCGTTGGTAATCGGACTGCTGGTGAGACTGTCGTAAATGGTTTCCGCGCTCAGTACCTTAAAGCGACCAGTATCGATCTCTGATCGATACTGGTGTCTCTCTTTTCTCAGATCTGGCTCGTCAGGTCTGGCTCCTCAGATCTGCGCCGCGTCCGTTACTATGGTCACAGGGTAAACCTGAGACTTTTTAAGTTGCGGGTTCAGCGGAAGCATTTTCTCTCCAAGCTTATCAAGTGTTGATGCTCGGTTATCCGGTGAAGGGTGCGTGCTCAGGAACTCCGGGCCACCGCCGCCGCCGGCCTCTGCCATTTTCTTCCATAAGCTAACCGCAGCATCTGGGTTGTATCCCGCGCGAGTAGCCAGCTCGATGCCGATTTCGTCGGCTTCTGATTCGGCGGTGCGACTGTTCGGTAATTCCAGTGCGACCTTGGCTGCCATGGCGGTTCCTGTCAGCACATAGCCATTGTTGTCAGTGACGACGGCGGTTGCTGCCAGCGCACCATTCATGAGTACTGCGCGGGACATGCGCTCGGCTGTGTGATTGGCCAGGGCGTGAGAGATTTCATGACCCATGATCTGTGCGATTTCATCGTCGTTCAGATTTAACTGGGTGACGATACCGGTGTAGATCGCCATACGTCCGCCAGCCATACACCAGGCATTTAGCGTATCCGGGTCGTCGATAATTGCGACGCTCCACTCCCAGTCTTTCGTGTCGGGATCAAGTTTTATCGCTTCAGTTACCAGTCGCCCTGTGATGGTCTCAATGCGTTTGACCCAAGCAGGGTCTGTAACCAGCTGATCATTCTGATCGAGTTCACCTACGGTACTCGCGTACGCTTTCTGAGACTCAACAATAGCTGAATCCGGCGAGACGATCATAAGCTGATTGCGGCCGGTCAACGTGGTTGCACAGCCAGCTATGGCCGCGCTGATCAACGTCAGGCTGATCACTTTCTTCATATCCGTATTCCTGAAGTAAGGTATGTATCGTTAGTCTAAGGTGTTGCTGAGTGAGTGTG
>PDUK01000139.1 GCA_006212115.1 Thalassolituus sp.
TGGAGCATTGTAGCGATGCTCCAGCTTTTCCGTGGCTTTGCGCGCCAGTTCCTTGAAGGTATCTACTTTACTCATCGACTGAAATGCAACTAACAGTTTATTCGTGAGCGTGCGCGTTTTGACGCCTCGCTTCCTTTCGATGGTTTAAGCATAACCCCCTGACAGCACTATGAAAAGTGCCTGAGGCGACGCCTATTGCCAGTGTGAAAGTGTGCGTGCGCGTTTACACACCTGCACCGTCTTTACATTTGGCACACTATCACACTGAGACTCACCATAACCTTCTGATTTATATAGTTTATTTATTATTGATAGATTACAAAGTGAGCCAATAAACTACTGACGAGTCATACAAACGCGCATTGATTTTCCAGAATGCTTCAATATACTGTCTATACATACAGTATATTTTCATGAGGAAGATTAGCATGGGAAGCAGTCCATTTCTCAATGAAGTACGTGCATCAATCAGGCTCAGAGGAATGAGCCTCCGCACAGAGAAGACATATATTTATTGGATCAGAAATTACATCCGGTATCACAATTATCGCCACCCTCGATATATGGGTCCAGATGAGGTTATGAAGTATCTCGGCTACCTTGCAGTCAAGCGTCAGGTAGCAATCAATACCCAAAAGATAGCCTTGAACGCTATCGCATTTCTGTACAACCAGTTTCTTGAGATGCCACTGGGTGATCTTAACTTCACCTTCGCTTCTAGGCCCAGAAGGCTTCCTGAAGTCCTGAATAGCAGTGAGGTTGGCGCGATCCTGCGTGTAATGAAAGGCCGAGATAAACTGATCTTTTCACTGTTATTTGGATCTGGTTTGAGGATTACGGAATGTCTTCGCCTTAGGGTTAAAGATCTCAACTTCAGTCAGGGCACACTGACAGTTCGCGACGGCAAGGGCGGAAAAGATCGGGTAACAATTCTGAGTCCCACGCTTCGTCCTGCGATAGAAATGGCCATATCGGAGGCGCTTACGCTGCAAAAACTCGATAATTCGAAGGGGATCGGGCCATCACTGCCTGGAGTTCTGGGTAAAAAATACCCTTCTGCATATCGTGATTCTGCGTGGATGTTTGTTTTCCCGTCAACCACCGTATGTACACACCCTATTACTGGAATTCTATGTCGGCATCACTTGCACGACTCTGTTCCAAGAAAAGCGCTTAAGCATGCAACGGCTGAAGCCAATATGAAGCACCGCCGGATCTCATGTCATACCTTCCGGCATAGTTTTGCCACTGAACTACTCAAAAGTGGTCGTGACATCCGTACTGTTCAGGAGCTTCTGGGGCATTACGATGTTAAGACAACACAGATATACACCCATGTACTGGGAAATCAGTTTGCAGGCACCTCTAGCCCCCTGGATTTTCTTTCGGCTTAATCGGCTGATGCAGAGTGAATAGTCATGGCGCTGGGTTCCCGCGTTCGCGGGAATGACGTAACAGCTTGTGGGATTGACATAACAGCGTGTGAGAATCCCAACGCAGCTTATGGGAATGACCAGTGTCGCCTGAATCAGGCTATACTGCCTGCTTTGTTTTTACACCAGTATTGAGTTTGTTATGACACCTCCGAATATGAAGAACCCTATTCACCTGTTGGCGTTTGGTCTTGGCTCAGGTCTGGCTAAGAAGGCGCCGGGCACCTGGGGAACGCTGGCGGCGTTGCCTGTGTGGTGGTTTTTTCTGCAGGGTGTGCCAACGCTTCCTTATCTGGGCGTTCTGCTGGCAGGCTTTGCCTTTGGGGTGGTTATTTGCGAAATCACATCCCGCGATATGGGGGTACATGATTTTGGCGGTATCGTCTGGGATGAGTGGATTGGCGTCTGGATTACGCTGCTGTGGCTTCCGTTCAGTGGTGACCTGACTACTGACATACTCTGGCTGGCCTATGGTTTTGCTTTATTCCGCTTCTTCGACATCATAAAGCCATGGCCTATCAAGTGGCTCGATGCCAAGGTTCATGGTGGGTTCGGGATTATGATCGACGACGTCATCGCTGGTATCTTCGGTTTAATTGTTGTGCAGCTGACGGCATACCTTGTCTGAGTCAGAGTCACTTACTGAGCAGAGTTTTCCGATATACGAGCGGTGTCGTACCACTCCAGCGCCGGAAAGAGCGGGTAAACGTTCCCTGGTCGCTATACCCCAGCAATAACGCGATATCGAGCAGCGACAGTCCTTCATCTTCAAGATATTGATGCGCCAGCTGCTCATGCGTCCGGTCAAGCAGTTGCTTCCAGGTAATGCCACGCTCGCCCAGCCTTCGCTGAAGTGTTCTGACTGAGCAATGCAGGCGTGGAGCCAGTACGCCTCGTATTTACGGAGTTTGTGAGCCTGTGCAGGGATGTGATCCGTTATCGTGATCCTCGGATTATCTGGAAGCACCCGAGCTGGGTAGAAGAAATCTATGGCCGCTGAAACGGCCATAGTTTAGGTGATCTGCCGTCAGGACAGCGGCGATCTTGGGCGGGCGATGCCATGGTCGTTCAGAAGCTGGGTCGATCGCAGTACGATGTCGCTCTGGAAGGCTTTTTCATAGCGAACATCCAGCACATACGCTTTCACCCGCAGACGGATCGCCAGCGTATGAGCGACTTCAACTTCTTCCATCACAAAGCCCACTGGCTTTTTCAGGTATGCGTAACGGCTGGTCACCACGACTTCTTCAATCAGTTTTTGTGCCTGTGATATATCGGCATCCAGAGCCAGATGAAAGTCTGCGACGACCATCATATCCAGCTCTCCGGCGTTACCTGAGGCAACAACGTCTGTAATAAACCGCGAGTTCGGTATGGTGACGAGATTATCGTCCAACGTCACCAGCCGTACAGTGCGCAATCCAATCGAAACGATTTCGCCGTAGGTATCACCAAAACTCACCCGGTCACCTACCCGGAACGGACGGTCAAATAACAACAGTATGCCAGCCACCAGCGAGGCAGCGATGTCTTTTAATGCAAAGCCGAGCGCAACAGCGACAGAGCCCGCTGCGGCAAAAATTAATTCTTTGGGGGGCTGTAATACTCCGATCAGCAGTCCGACGGTACCAAAGATATAAAGAGCAAAGCTGAGCAGTGTGGATATCTGCAGAATAAAGAATCGCCGCGCCGGGATCTTTTCCATCAGACGGACACTGACGTTATTTAACGCGCGGGCCACCGCCCAGAGTGCTACGCCGCCGGCCAGTAACAAAAAAATCGCATAAAAATTAAATATGCCTGCAACACTCAGCAGGCCATCGACAAGTCCGCTGGTATCATTCATGGAGCATGTTCATCCTGTTCAGAATATTTACGACGGTGTGATACCAGAGTGTGGTGATGCGGTAACGCCCGTCATCTCCTTTTTCGATCACTTCGTCTTCCAGCGCGGCTTTGAGAGCAAAGCGCACGACGTTTTCAGGGATATTGGTAACTCTGACCAGCTCTGCTGCAGCGAGTGAACCGTGCGTGACTATGGCGGCAAAGACAAAGAGCTGATGCGAGCCTGACTTTTCAATCCTGACGCCAGATGGCATGCGCGGAATCTTCACCGTGACTTCGCCACGTCGGGTCACGACAGAGGCACGCCATAGAGTCAACGCCGTAACTGGGACGCCCCGGCTGGCATCCCACAGCAAGCTGAAATAACGCTGTTCGGCATTTTTAAGTGTGTTGTTGGCAGGCGCACGGGTATCAACCATAACATCGTCGTATTTAAGCCGGTATCCGCTTTGCTGATTCCGGGACAGGATCAACGAGCGTATCTCTGCCTG